>JAFGHA010000023.1 GCA_016930275.1 Chitinispirillaceae bacterium | reverse complement strand
GCAGGGGACCGGCATTTTCGAATTTCCGGTAAGGTGACCCGCTTCGAGCGCGGTCAAAGCACTGATAAGCTTGAAGGTGGAACCGGGGGTGTAGGTACCGGTGATGGCGCGGTTGTTGAGGGGCAGGTTGGGATCGGTGGCGATTGCCGACCAGTTTTTGCTGCGCAGTATCGATGACATCGAAAAGATGTTTGGATCGACCGAGGGGGAACTGTACATCACTAGTACTTCACCGGTGCGTGGATCGAGGGCGATCACCGCACCCTTGAGGGTATCGGGAAAGGCGTAGTCTGCGACGATCTGAAGACGGCCGTCGATCGAGAGCTCCACGTCGTTTCCCGGAATGGGATCAATGCGCGGAATCGTTCTGATGGGGCCTAGGCTCTTGCCGTAGGCGTTGACTTCGATATACTCTCTTCCGTATACTCCCCGGAAGATCGGTTCGCATTTCCGTTCGATTCCCGATTTCCCGATCAGATCGCCGTAGAAGTACCCCTTCTCCTTGAGGCTGTCGAACTGGCTTTCAGGAATCTCGCTCATGTAACCGAGCACGTGGAACGCCGCTTTTTCGAGCGGGTACTCGCGACGGGATTCGGTTTCGACAATGATTCCCGGCAGTTCCATGGAGTGTTCCTCGATAATGCTGACCAGCTCCATCGACACATCCTCTTTGAGCCGGGTCGCATCGAACCGGCGATAGGCGGCTTTCCGGAATACTTTTTCCAGCTCGGTACTGTCGAATACCGCGGCTCCGGAGCTGTCGGTGATGGCGCACAGCGAGGAGAGCACCTTCTGACGGTTTCTGAGCTTGTAGGGCAGCACGCAGATCGAATAGGAGGGACGGTTGCGGGCGAGTACCCTGCCGTTCCGGTCGAAAATACGGCCCCGCGGGGGGATGATGATGCGCAGCCGCATCGCGTTTTCCTTCGAGAGCCGGATATTTTCTTCGGCAAGTACCACCTGAATGTAGATCAGACGTGCGATAAGTACGAAGATGAACACCGATATGGTCGCCATGAGCAGCACGCTTCTGATACGTCTGTTGTTCTGTTCGTCATGAAGAATCGTACCGAACGGCATGGTGCGGCCTACCGTCTGTTATCTGATGTAAACAGATACTCCCGGAAGGTCGGAAGTACCGCGAAGAAGAGCGAATAGAGTGCCCGGGCGAGAGTGGTGCCGAGCAGCCGGGTACCGACGGTCTGAAACGGGGCGCCGGTCTGAACCACTTCCACGGTGAAGTAGATGGCATCGTGCAGGATGAACGTGGTGAAAAGCAGTGCCAGTTGCGTAAAGGGATCCAGACGCATCATCTTTTCGTTGAACAGACCGGCGAAGTAGGCGATGACCGATTTCGCGAGCGCATGTTGTCCGAGTATTTCCGGAGCGTAGAAATCCTGTGCAAGTCCGAGAAGGAATCCGGCGAATACTGTCGCACTGCCGCCCTTTCTGATGGCGAGAAAAAAGAGCGTTACGATCAGCAGGTCGGGTTTGAACCCGAAAACGGCGATGACCGGTACCAGCGTTGTCTGCAGAATGAATACCAGTATAAAGAGACCGGTCCATCGCATCAGCGAATTAATCATTGTCAAACTCGATTGAATCAAGTTCCGTGCGGAACGCCGACCACTGCGGGGAAAGGCGCATGATAAAAAGCTCTTCGATGTGATTGAAGTCCACACTCATGGCGACCTCGACCTGTTTGAACAGCGGGTCGGGATCGGGAGCGATCTTTTTTACGGTGCCGACATTTAATCCGCGGGGGTAGATACCGCCCAGCCCCGAGGTGACAATCGTATCGCCTTCCTCTATCGGTTCATGACTGCGGCACTGCACGAAGAAATCGTTGCCGTTTTCAGTCTCGAGGATACCGGTGGCGCGTGTCCGGCGGAAAAGCACCCCGGTGCGGTTCGAGGGATCTTTAAGCAGCTGCACGAGACTGATACGGTGCATCACCTGCACCACCTTGCCGACCACGCCCCGTTCGTTGACCAGCGGCATCCACATCGCTGCACTGTCCGAAACGCCTGCGGTGACGACAATGCTGCGCTGAGCGGGAGAGGGATCCTGTGCGATGACACGGACCGGCAGAAGACTGTAGTCAAAATTATCCGCGAGATCGAGCATATCCCGCAAGCGTTTGTTTTCCTGTGCTTTCTCCTGCAACTCGGCGACTTCCGCGCTGAGCCGGACCACTTCAGCTCTGAGGTGCCGGTTCTCACCGAAAATGTTACGTATTTTGGTCGTCTGGCTGAGAGCGACCTGCAGCGGAAAAAAAGCGGTCATGGAGAGAAAACGGAGTGTTGCCGCCTGTTTCATCGGCGGAGAGGTGATCATGATGAGACTGAGAATTACCGTTACCAGGAGTGAGAAGAATCTGCGGAAGGAAAGAATGAGGTTGAAAATCGAATGCATCGCGTATCTTATCCGGCGTATACCCGCGTCACGCCCTGGTGAATGGTGTTCCGCTTCCTGCCGGCTCGCCCGGAGCGGAGCCGGCGGAGGCTATCGGTTTTTTCTGCCGAGCGGCATGAGTACCGGTGAATACCGCTCGAGATCTTCGATGATTTTCAGCGATCCGCGGGCGACGCAGGTCAGCGGTTCGTCGATCACGTTGACCGGCAGATTGGTTTCCTGACGGAGTCGCTCGTCAAGACCCCGGAGCTGCGAACTCCCGCCCGTCATGATGATTCCTTTGTCGAGAATGTCGGCGGAGAGTTCCGGAGGTGTCTGTTCCAGGGCCTGCTTGACCGCTTCGATGATGGTGGATATCGGTTCATTGAGCGCGTCGCGGATTTCAGTCGAGGTGATACGCAGTGTTTTCGGTATTCCGGCAACGAGGTCACGTCCCTTCACTTCCATTTCGAGTTCATCTTCGAGAGGGAATGCTGAACCGATCTGGATCTTGATCTGTTCGGCGGTGCTTTCTCCGACGAGTAAATTATAGGTCTTCTTGAGATACGATACGATCGATTCGTCCATTTCGTCGCCGCCGATACGTACCGACATGTCACACACCATTCCGTTGAGTGCAAGAACGGCGATCTCCGCTGTGCCTCCACCTATATCGATCACCATATTGCCCGAGGGTTCATACACCGGTATTCCCATACCGATCGCCGAAGCCATCGGTTCGGCGACGAGGTGCACTTCGCGCACACCCGCGCTCTCGGCGCTGTCGACTACGGCACGCTTTTCCACTTCGGTAATTCCCGAGGGAACACCGATTACCGCGCGGGGACGGAAATAAAAACGGTATTTCTGAACTCTCCGGATGAAATATTTGAGCATCTGTTCGACGAGATCGAAGTCGGCGATCACCCCGTCTTTCATCGGACGGATCGCTTCTATTTCGCCTGGAGTACGTCCGAGCATCCGTTTGGCTTCGAGTCCGATTGCCACGACTTTTCTGGTACTTTTGTCAATTGCCACGACCGACGGCTCGTCGATGAGAAGTCCGCGACCGCGAACGTATACCAGAGTGTTGGCGGTACCCAGATCAATGCCCAAATCATTTGAAAGAAACGAGAATGCCATAGTCTTCACCTTTGCAGGGTTGCAGGCGCAACCGGCCGGCAGACACGGGTGCGCCGAAGTTGTATTGTACAATGTAACTTCTAAAGATACAATAATATACTTACATCTGAAAGATAATTAAAACCTAAATTGAGCGATATTTTTTTGGAGTCAATTTCACGCTTCCGGCAAAGCGGTAGGGTGGAAACAAGGCATCGGCAGCGGGCTGCGTATGCTTTGAAAATGAAACGATACGACTGACGGCGCAAAACGGTAACATCTGAAACAGTGCCGTGCACCGGTCTGCCGCTTTTTAACTTGTGCCACTTGTGCAGTAAAGCCGTGAGCGGCGGCGGCACGTTACTCTTCGTCAGCAGTAGTGGTGTCGGTCGGTTGTTCTGCCGGATCCGCTGTCGGATCGTTCCGCGGTATCGCCGTGTCCGCCTCGGGCGGTGTACCCTGCAGCACGGGAGCGGTAACGCTGTCGGGAACCGTATTACCGGCGTCGGCCGGTGTATCCGCAGCCGATACGGGCGTGGTTTCCGTAAGTGAATCCGGAACGATCAATGCGGAGGTGTCCGATGTGTCGACGGCGGTGCCTGCAGTGTCGGAAGTTACTGTGGAAACCGTATCGGCAGTGCTGCTGTCGGCTGCCGGTTGCTCCATACTATTTTCGGATGGTTCCGATACCGCCGTGGTGTCGACAGTGGTGTCCGGAGTACCGGTGGATTGCGAAGAATCAGGAACACCGGTAACGGATGATGGAGACCCAGTGGTAGAATCGGCCGGTTTCCGCCGTTTTTTCACCGCGAGTGCGTATGATAAACCCATCGACCATTTGAGCCCCGCGTCGCCCTCGTAACTGGTCGGAATGAGTGCGAGATTGTATGAAAGGTTTGCCCATGAGACTCCGATTCCGCATGTCAGCAGATCCGTCGGATGATTGAAGCGTTTCCCCACCCGTATCGCCAGAGGAGCGACGGGACGCAGCTCGATCCCCACCGGGACCATGACTTTCGAATAGTTCAGGCTGTATACGCCGTCAACCTGCGCCGTGACCGGCAGTTTGCCGAAGAGCGTATCGTCCCATGAAATGCCGATTCTTCCGGTAGTGGGCATCGAGTCCCGTCCGGCATGGAATGCGTTGTCAAAAAAACCGCGATGGAGCCTTCCGGCATGAAGAACCGCCGCCCCGGTGTAAAGTTTTCCCGGGATCACGGAATAGGTAATACCGCCGCTTGCCGAAAGCGCGAAAGCGTCGGCATCGTAAAGGTGATGCTGCAGACCGTTTGCCGCGACGGCAATGGCGAAACGGTCGTTACGCCATCCGGTCAGCAGGGTGAGCTGTGAGGCCTGTTCCGTACCTTCGCCGGGAAGAATCTCACTTCCCGTCTCATCGGTAATCGAAAAGGAGACTCCCTGTGTCTGAAACGAACCGCCGATGAACCATTGCGGAAACAGCAGTGCGGTTTCCACATATCCGCGTGTCAAATCACTCCACTGCTGTCCGTATTCAAACGCGACGAACGGACGGTCGAGTGTCGCCGGACCGGCGGGGTTGTAAAAGGAGAATCCTCCCGTTCCACGGGCGGTTCCCGATCCTCCCATTGCCGCGCTGCGCGGTTGCACCGGTTCTTCGACATACCCGAAATAGGCACCCTGTGCAAAGGGCATGCTTGCCAGTACTCCGATCATGATCGTGCCTGCGGCGGACAGTAAAAGGTTATTCATTCAAAAGCTCCATCGGTATTTGCTAAAACGTATAGGTCAGATCGATCTGCTGATCAATTCCCGCCCAGACCTTGTCGGTACTGATAGCATAATTCATTTGCAGACCGGGTCGCCAACGGCTCATGTCGATTCCCAGACCACCGGTAATTCTCAATGAAAAATTCTTGCGATAATTGCCGTTGCCCGAAGTGATATCGCCGTTAAACAGCAAATCGCCCAGCCCCAGCCGGACGGCGAATTCCTTCCAGTACCGCCACTCCCATCCGTTGAAAAGCACCACCTGCGGCCGCTCGAGTCTCTTCCAGTCACCGGTCATAAAATAACTCCGCATATCGCAGTTCCACAGAAACGGTTTACCGAGTAGCTGCGTCCGGTAGGAACCTGCAAGAATAAGCGACGGAAGGGCGCGGTCATCGTTCGGCACACCGTAACTGTCGCCATAGGTGAAGGTCCAGTCCATTTTATTGCCGACATCCCTGAGGAGCAGGGCGAGGGTGATTTTTTCCGAAAAGAGATAGGAGAGTGCGAAATCGAATGAACCGATGCTCGTTGCCTTGGTATAGACAACGTGGTCACCTGAAAAACCGTAGGGGAGTTTCGCATAATGAATCGACAGATTGCACCCGGCCGAAAGTTTACGGGTGATATAATAACTCAGGGCGATTTTACCGGTGATGGTGGTGTAGGCGGCACGTTCGATCGGGTTCTCGTTTTCGTCGTACAGATCATTGAGAAACGGATCACCCCGATACAGCAGAAACAGTCCCATTCCCACCCGGGGAGGCACCCGGAATGAAAACGAGGCGAAACCGTCGGATTGCCCCATCGGCCGGATGCCGCCGCCGAGTGTCAGAAGACGCTGCTTTTCCCGGGCGAGTATCGCCGGATTCCACCACGGTGCGAGTGTCGAAGGGTCGGCGCTCCATGCTCCTCCCATGGCGAATGCGGATGCCCCGACGGGATACCGCAGGTATGCTCCCGATTCACCGCCGATCACCGACGCGGGGGCGTTGCCGGAAAACAGCAGCATGCCGATCAGCAGCATGCCTGCCGCTCTGAGAGGTCTATCGTGCCACGACAATTTTTCCAAAAGCCCGTTCTCCGCTGGAAGTGGTGATTTTATAATAGTAAACTCCCGGTGCCACCGGGCGGCGCTGCTCGTTGGTGCCGTCCCAGTTGTCTTCGCTCTCGACGGTACTGCGGCCGAGGGGACCACCCTGTTTTCCCGATATACGCGGCCGTTTTTCAATGACGGTTTTCACGTGGTCCATATTGTAATCGAAAATTTTTATGGTGACATCGGCCCGGTCTGCCTCGATGTTATAAATGAACTTGCAGTTGCTGGCCGCGGGAGTAAGAATACCGGGACGTGCGTAGGTTTTCTTCAGTCCCGCGGAAACCGACGGAGCACGTTTTATGAGGATAAACGGGACGGTGTCGTTTCCTCTGCTTCCCGGGGCTTCCTCCGGAGAGAGAAACAATCCTTCGGATGTGGCGACCCAAAGGTAACCGGTCGAATCGTTCCGGGGGGCATACAGCACGTCGTTGAATATTGCCGGAACGTCGATATCCTGGGTGCCGGTCATACGGGAATGGAGTACCGCATCGTCGGCGACCGGTTTCGGGTTGAGTACCACACCGCTGTCGCCCAGGGTATCCCGGTAGAGCCGGATGATGTTCCGGAGACTCATATCGTCGAACAGTGCGTAGAAATAGCCGTTATGGCAGAAGGTGAGCGCTTTGGGTGCTTCTTCGAACATCGGTTCCCAGCGGTGGTTGCCGCGGTTGTATTTGTACAGAACGGACTGCGCATCGGCGTCTTTGTCCGCATCGGCATCGGAAATGATGCAATAGAGTGGATGCGACGGATCGATCCGATTGACGAATGGATATTCGAATACCGGTTCGGCGACGGCTGAACCGGACAGCTCCGTGGTGATGCTGCTGTCCCACGAGGAATCGACGGTTGAAAACAGCCATAGCCGTGACGGGGAGGTCACGAGCAGCAGAGAATCTCCGGAGAACGGTTCGACACCGGTTACCTGTCGGGTGGTATCGTGCGGTGGAAAGTGTTCCATCAGTATGGATGGCTGTTCGTATCCGGAGTCGATTCCCGGAAAAAAAACGGTTTTCATATCCCGCCCGGGATCCCATCCCATCAGGCCTCCGTCACGACAGGCGAGCCAGTACCCCCCGCCGATGCCGGCAATGTCATTGACGGTAAAAGTGAAATTGCTACTGTCGGTCGGCCACGAGAAGGTGCGGTCACGAGTTTTTTCCGTTTCGTGATCGTACGTCCAGATGACAGTGGGTGCCGTGTCGAAACTGGCGACGGTCAAACCGTTATCGAGGAAGAGATCGTTGATACCGACTTTGCGGCACCCGAGGGTAAAGTGTTTCCAGTTTCCTTCGTCGGTGACGGTGGAGGAGTCAAGCGCGGTTTCGCTTTCGATCAGATTGAGCGTGAGCTCCTGGCCGCGCTCCGTTACCATCCAGAGGGTATCGCCGCTGCCGATCAGCCAACGGACATTATTGGACGTGAGTCCCTTTCCCTGAGTACAGTTCTGTCCGTAAACGGAAAAACCGCCAAGAAGCACCACGACGGCCGTGACGGTTCTAATGACGGTTGTCGATAATATGCGCATTCTTCGGAGCCTCGAATTCAAAGGTTGCTGCCGGCAGTGCTGTGCCGAAAACCGTTTTTTTGAAGATATAGGTATGTTCGTTTGAATTTGTATCGGTAAACTTCAGGGACGTTACGGTCCCGCTTTTGGGAGCAACCGTCAGGGTAAGGGCGGTGTATTCTCTTGAAGCTGCCGAGTCGGGATGCCACACGAGGGTCACTTCACGTGCGTTGCGGTTCTGCTCTTCGAACCGGTAGTTGGTAAGCAGCGTGGTGAACAGATGCGACGGTCGCGTGGTGATGTCCATATCCGAGAAGTTACGCAGCACCACCTGGTTATTGGCTTTATTGTACTGTGTGCAGACCACGCCGTCACAGACCCAGATGTCGTTGCCGACGGAAACGCGGAATTTATTGCCGGGCGCGAGCTGTGCGGATCCCCGTTTCTTCGAGGTCTTTTCCCGGACGCTCCAGTAGATACTCTGTTCAAAGTCGATCTGAAGGTGGGCGGTATCGGCATAGTTACGACGGAGCTGTTTGCAGATAGCCGGTTCGGCCGCCTGCAAATGAGCTGCGATGAGGAATAGTAAAATGATTGGAACTGAAAAGCGCATGTAACAATTCTTTGTATAGGGTTTTTGGCCAGCTGCTGCTAAAATACGTGAAAAGTAGTTGAACAGATGTATCCCATTGCTTATTGTAAAAACTTTATTCTCCGTTTCTTTTCCCCCACCCTTTATCCCTCCCCCTGTAACCGGGGGGGAGGGATAAAGGGTGGGAAAAAAAAGAAGTATCAATTAATTCTCACCATTTCGTTCCGGATGGTTGTGCCACAATACTACGATTGTCAGATACGTTTTATCGTAACCTGCCGAGCAGTTCATCGAGTTCGTCGGGTTTTACCAGGACCTCACGTGCTTTACTCCCGTCGGGAGGGCCGACGATACCCGCCCGTTCCAGTTCATCCATAAGACGCCCCGCTCGGGCATATCCGATCTTCATCCTCCGCTGCAGGAGTGATGTCGATCCCTGTCCGATACTCACGATCGTACGTGCCGCTTCTTCAAAAAGTTCATCGCGGTCTTCCCCTGCAACCGCGCCGCCGTCCCCGGTGATTTCTCCGGTCGCTTCGCTGAAACTGTCGATTTTATCGATTTCAACCTGCTGGGCCCTTATCGCGGAAGCGATTTTTTCCACGTCTCCTTCACTGATGAACGCTCCGTGGAATCGTTCGATTTCCGGAGCACCGTTACGCAGAAACAGCATATCTCCCATGCCGAGTAGTTTCTCGGCACCGACATGACCGAGAATGGTCCGGGAATCGGTAGACTGAATCGTCCTGAAGCTGATGCGTGAAGTAAGATTCGCTTTGATCGGACCGGTGATGATATCGACCGACGGACGCTGCGTCGCGACGATCAGATGAATCCCCACTGCACGAGCAAGCTGGGCGATTCGCTGAATCAGCCCTTCCACATCCCGCGATGCGGTCAGCATCAGGTCGGCAAGTTCATCAACAATGATAACGATGAACGGAAGCTTTTTATTGTCCTCTTCGGGAAGCGTCTCGTCGAATTTCCCGGTCCCGATACGCTCGTTGAACGAATCGATGTTACGGGCGCCGACTTTCGCCAGCATCCGGTACCGGCGTTCCATTTCAATTACGCCCCACTGCAGCGCCTTGACCGCCTCTTTCGATTCGGTGACCACCGGCGACATGAGGTGGGGAATTCCTTCGTAAAAGGCAAGCTCCACCTTTTTCGGGTCGATCATGATAAGCCGCAGCTCCTCCGGTTTCATGGTCATCAGCAGACTGCAGATGAGCGAGTTGATGCAGACGCTTTTTCCGGAGCCGGTCTGTCCGGCGATGAGCACATGCGGCATTTTGGTCACGTCGGTCACATACGGGGCGCCGCTTACGTTAGTGCCGATGATGATCGGCAGTTTCGCTTTGGTCTTCCGGAAGGTGTCGGCAAGAAGGATGTGCTTGAAGTGAACGATCTGCCGTTCAGCGTTGGGAAGTTCGATACCGACCGCCGATTTCCCGGGGATGGGTGCCTCGATACGGATACGCTGACCACCCACCGCCATGGAGAGATCGTCGTGCAGATTGACGACTTTGCTCACTTTAATGCCGGGGGCGAGTTCGATTTCGTATCGGGTGACGACCGGGCCGGGGCTGACAAATACCACCTTCCCCTCGACGCTGAAATTCATGAGCGTTTTTTCGAGAATCATCGATTTCTGCTCGATGTCTTCCTTGTCAATCATGCTTGCCGGCGGCGGCGGATCGGGCAGAATCGACGGTTCGGGAAGGACGTACGGTTTTGCCGGTCCCGCTTTTCTGGTGGTGGTCGTGGGGAATTTATGTTCCTGCGGATCAGTATCGATTATTGCATCGGGGAATGCATCGATTTCCTCTTCAGGATCGAACTCGGTCGTTTCAATCGACATGATCTGGATCGGATCGGATCGTTTCGCGCGGAATGCTGCGAGTTCCTGATCAAGACGCTGTCTGGCTTCCTCCTCAACGGTGGTGATGTCTTTCTCGACAAGGAGTGCCGTTTCCTCCTCTTCGGGGATTATCTCAGGTTCTTCCCCGGTTGTTTCGATGTCCTCTTCGGGAGGCGGGGCGATTGATTCCGGGAGCGGTTTTTCCTCCGGACTCTTCGGTGGTTTATTTCCGTTTTTCGGTGGCACCTGTCGGAGCTGCTCCTCTTTCAGACGACGTTTTTCCGCTGCACGCGCTTCCTGCTCCAGTTTGAGAACAGTACGCTGCTCCTTCCATTCTTTCCATCTGATTTTCAATGAATCGATGCAGAACAGCGTTGCGGTTCTGATCCATCCGAAGAGTTTCTGCGGCGAAATTCTGAATGCGGAGAGTACCGTTACCACAAGAACGAGCATGGCGATGAAATACGGACCGAATACATGCGGACCGAATGCGGGACGGATAATTCTGACAAGGGTGACCCCGAGCTGGTTATTTGGAATTGCAAGCGACGGGTCTGCATGAAGGCGCGGCAGGTGGTGAATCGCGAGGAGAAGGCAGGTTTCGGCGGTGATGAGGATTCCGAAAAACAGCAGCCTGAAATTAAGCAGTTCGCCGCGGAACCGTTGCCAGCCCAGTATCCCCACTGCCACCGGAAAACAGAATACGCAGACCGGTCCGAGAAAAAAGATGAGTCCCCCGGCGAGGGCGGTTCCGAAATAGTAGCCGAGAATGTTATTGCGCGGTGCAACGAAATGAGAAAGCAGCGCGATAAGTATCAGCAGGGCGATGGCCAGAAATACAATACCCCAGATTTCATGGCCGAAATCCTCGGCGACCTTCGGTACGACGTTTTTTTTCTCTTTCTTTTTTCTACCCATCGGCATTGTTCCCGCAGTAGTGCTGTTCCAGTCGGTAAAGTTCAAAGCGCATCCGTTTGGCGTCGCCGGATGTTTCCGATGCAGGGGTGAGTTTGGCGAATTCCTCCACCACCCGCGCGGCCTCCTGCGCCCGTTTGAAATTCGCCCGCAACAGATCGAGCGGAGTCGGCCGTATCATTTCTTCGGGGCGGTTATCGTCGGCAAAACAATCGGTAACGGTATCGCGGTGTTCAAGCAGCGAAACCTGACCTATTTTCCTTTCGATCTCTACCAGAGCGTGACGCAGCTGTTTCAATTCGATTGACGCGTTTTCATTGCTGACAAGAAACCGGAAGTATTCCTCAATAACACGAAGTGCCTCACGCAGGCGATTGCAGTTGGCGTCGAGAATCCGATAGGCAGAGTGTTCGTGCAACGAGTGGTTCCTTTTATCCGGTTTTCCCGAAAGGTCGGGGATGGCCGGTTTCCGTATTCGATAAAAATATAACATGCACGCTGAAACAGGCGAATTGCATGCATCCACCCGGGGTACCCGGGAGCCTCTACCGCGATCGGAAGCGTTCTGCAAGGGGGGACCTAGCTCCTGTGAAAACGTGAAGGCACATTCCCTGCTATCAACACCGGAGCTGCACCCGATAATAAAAAAGCACCGGTTGTTCCGGTGCTTTTTTATAAAGTAAGTGAAAAAAGTCGTTATCGTGATCGTACAAAATCACCCTTGAGGTCATCGAAGGTGATATACCGATCCTGACTGCCGTCGGTAATCAGAGAATCGTAGGTTTCGGCGGGTTCCTTTTTCCAGGTTTTCTTGGTGATCCTGTTGCCTTCTTTTTCGACGTAGAGGCGTTCAAAGTTCTGCCGTATTGAGGCAAAACGATTGATGAAGAGGTGGATGGTATCTCCATGACACCCCCACTTGCCCCATGACCTGAATTCCCAGTCCTCCTTGAGGAACGGACCGCTCTGACCTTTTTTGTTCTCAACGAGCGTTACCTGGCCGTCAGGAATGAAGGTGAAAATTTTCTTTTCGATCGCGTGAACACCCTTTACCTCTTTACTTTTCGTGACATTCGTGCAGACCCATTTGCCGACGACTTCTCTTGCTACTTCTTTGGCGCGTTCCTCATCCTTATTGAACTGCGGAATCGCCGTCGCGATCTCCTGCGCTTTGGTGTATGCCTGGAGATACCATTTCATATTGGCGAATGAGTCGACCGCGACCATCATGCTGTCCATTTTCTTGAGCTGCATGCCGGTGAGTCCGGTCCGTGATGCCCGGATGACGGAGCGGAGCGAGTCGATAACCGGCATAAGACGGGTCAGATTTTCCTTATAGGTAGCTTCAACCGCGGCGAGTTCCCGTTTCATGTTTTTGGCGGCTGTTTTGGCCACTCCCGTATTTCCCCGCTGCTGCGCGTCTTTCGCCTGATACAGATACACTTTTACCGTTGACAAGGTACTGTCGGGAACACCGGCCGCTTTGAGTTCGTCGACTTTCTTCTCGGCGGAGGTGAGTGCTTTTTCGCTGACACCGCAGGCAACAATACTGAGTAGAGCGGTTAAACAGAAAAGTTTTATCATCCGAACCATCATAGGGTTCCTCCTGAAAAGTAGTAGAAATTGAGATGTCGTTTATCTGCCCGAAACCATACGGAACTGAACCTACTGCAGGTACCCTGTACGTGTGCAACGCAGGGTGCAATCTGTAAGATACGTTCTAATAAATAAGAGAGTCAAGCAGATTAACGGGCAAATGAAAGGAGGGGGCTTCGGGAGGGATCCCGAAGCCCGGGGGCGGTTTATTTTCTGATTTTAAATGCTTTAAAGAACGTGTTACCTTCCCGCTGCACTAGAAAGAGTACGGAGTCGCCTGTTTTGAGGTTTCTGAGTGCTTTTGAGAATTCTTTTACCGATTCGATACGGGTACGGTTGATCTCAAGAATGACATCACCTTCGGCGAGACCCTCACGCGCAGCCTGAGAAGCGGGGTCTACCTCCATCACCACGACACCCTTCACCGCCTTGTCCAGATCGAGTTTGTTGCGCAGTTCCGACGTGAGCGGGCTGACTTTGATGCCCAGTTTTTCGGCCGAATCACCCGAATTGCCACTGTTTGCCTCCGCATGTTCCCCGGCTGATTTTTCAGTATTTGCTTTATCGCGTCCCGAAAGCGTTACATGGAGCGTTTTTTCTTTACCGTCACGGAGGATATCCAGCGGCACTTTCTTTCCGGGGTGTATTGCTGCGATACGGTTACGGAGTTCATTGGTATTGTTCACTTCTTTCCCGTCGACACGGATCACGATATCACCGCGCTTGAGACCTGCCTTGTCGGCGGGCTGATCTTTGAATACATCGCCGATCAATACACCGTGGACGGAAGCCTTGAGACCGAATGCCTCCCGGGTGGACTGATCGAGTTCCTGAATCATCACGCCGAGCCAGCCGCGGGATACTTTTCCGTCGTAGATGAGGTCTTCCATGATTTTCCGGGCCATATTGATGGGAATGGCGAAACCGATTCCCATGTATCCGCCTGAACGTGAATAGATCATCGTATTGATCCCGATGAGTTCTCCGTCGATGTTCACAAGCGCTCCTCCGGAATTTCCCGGATTGATCGCCGCATCGGTCTGAATGAAGTTCTGATAGGAGTTGGCATTTCCCATACCGGTTCTCCCGAGCGCGGAAACGATGCCGAGTGTTACCGAGGAGGAAAGGCTGAACGGATTGCCGATTGCCACCGCCCAGTCTCCCGGACGCAGTTTGTCGCTGTTGCCAATATAGGCGACCGGCAGATTTGATACCTTTTCCTTGATTTTTATCACCGCGACATCGGCCAGTGAATCGGCACCGATGATATCCGCCTGAAAACTCCGGTTGTCGGAGGTTTTCACCTCTATTTCATCGGCCCCCGCAACAACATGGTAGTTGGTAAGTATGTAACCGTCTTTTGAAACGATAACGCCCGATCCGAGTCCCTGTTGCCGCTGTTCCCGTTTTTCAACCTGAGGAGCTCCGCGCCGCCGCGGTTGTCCGAAAAAATCCTCAAATCCGAACTGGTCGCCGAAAAACTGATAAAACGGATTGTTGGAAAAAATGACGGTATCGATTTTGGTCGGAATCACCTGAACGACGGTGGGAACGACTTTTTCCGCCAGATCGGCGAACATTGTTTTGAACGGTTCAAGATGGGCGGGAGTTTTGATATCTGGTTGATTCGATGAGCCGAAATGTACACTGCCCCGTTCAGGCCGTTTTGAATCGGCAAACGAACAGGTTGAATAAAAAATGAGACCGGCAACCAGCAGCAGTGAAAAAATGGATACAGGTATATACTGTCGCTTTACGAAAGGTCGTTTCATGGAATGGTCTCCTTTTTTTATAGATGTCACGGTAGCTGATTGTTCGCCTATACTACGGGCAAGATCATCCGATATTGTCTATTCTTTGTGAAGAAACCATCGCGGTTGGCACGATAGAACCGGCACTGCCCCCGACTGAAAAGGCGGGGTTGCTTCCCGTGTTTTCCGGATGTATGCTTTGTAGAATCCGCCGCGGCAACCGTTTGTGGGAAAATAAGTCGTGGCGGACCGGAATGTACGGTTGCCCGCGGACTGCCCGGCTAACGGTTCAGCCGGGGATGCCGAGCAGGGTACCGATTTTTCCGACTGCGGTTTCCCGCAGAACTTCGGATGCGGTAGCCCGTGCCTCGGAGAGGCTGATTGCCGCGATTGCTTTCTGCAGTTGGGGAATATAGACGGCATCCACGCTCAGGGCGGAAATCCCGATACCGATAAGAAACGGAAGATACTCCGTCTGATGCGCCATATCCCCGCAGACCGAAACCGGTTTTCCGTGTGCACCGGCGACCTGAACGATTCTGTCCAGCGCGCGGAGAACCGCGGGATGGTGAGGAAGATACAGTGATGCCACTTTTTCATTGGTGCGATCGACCGCAAGCATGTATTGGACAAAATCATTGGTGCCGATGGAAAAGAAGTCCACCCGTTCCGCCAGCGTATCTATAATTTCAACCATTGCCGGAATTTCAATCATGATACCGATACGTGGTGCATCGTTATAAGGGAGATTTTCGCTCCGGAGTTCCGCGATACACGAGTCGACCACCCCGCAGGCGGCGGCAAACTCCTCCTCCATTGAAATCATCGGAAACATGATACCGAGTGATGCCCCGTGTCCCGCACGCAGTATCGCCCGAACCTGCTGGCGGAATATCTCCATGTTCCGCAGGGCGAACCGGATGGACCGCATTCCCAGAAACGGGTTCTGTTCGGCGAAGTGGTCGTAGTAGGGGAGAATCTTGTCGCCGCCGATGTCAAGTGTCCGGAAGGTGACGGGTCTTCCTTCCATGCCTTCCACCAGTTTGCGGTAGACCACCACCTGCTCCTCTTCGGTGGGAAACGTACTTCTGACGATGAACGGAAATTCCGTCCGGTAGAGTCCGACTCCTTCACATTTGAGATCCCGTGCGTTCTTCACGTCTGAAAGCAGATTGATGTTCGCCAGAAGCGAGATGACGGTACCGTCGGCGGTACGGGTGATATCGGCGATGGCATCGCGGTGGGTGAGCAGTTCGCGTCGCGCCTGTTCCCGTTGCGCGAAGTTTTCCCTGACGGTGGCGTTCGGATTGACGTAGACATTGCCGGTCTCACCGTCGAGCAGCAGCGGGGTGGCGTCCGGAATGTCAAGCAGACGCGGTTCGTCGGCGATGATAAGCGGTATGCCCAGCGACCGGGCGAGGACGGAAAGGTGTGAGGTCACCCCGCCGGCGATCAGTACCACCCCCGCTATTCCCTCGCTTGAAAGTACCAGAATATCCGACGGCAGCAGTTCGCGGGCGACGATGATATGATCCCTGTAGGAGGTCGCGGCCTGTTCTGTTCCCTGCAGATTCTCGAAAATGCGGATGGAAAGATCGCGTATGTCGTCGGCCTTTTCACGCATATACGGATTATCCTGTGCGGAAAAGAGGGAAATGTAGTGTCGCGCCGTGGAGAGAATCGCTTTTTCGGCGCTCAGCCCGGCATTGATGTTGCCGACGATATGTCCGTAAAAAAGCTCGTCCTGCAGCAACATGAGATGCGCCGTGAAAATGAGTGAGGCGACATCGGAGAGTCGTTCCTCAACCGCCTGCTGCCGCTCGGTTACCTGTTGCCTGGTGGCGGCGACCGCCGCCTTGAAATCGTCAAGTCCATGATGCGCGATTATCGAACGTTCCTCGAGTCGGTCGAGGGAGCGGGATTTGATTTCAATTTTTGCCGGACCGAGTGTGAATCCCGATGCCGCGGCTTTTCCCCTGATCAGTTTAAGCACTACCTGCGGCGCGGCAGGTTGTTGTACCGTTTTGTTCCGGAGTTCCCTCATGGCGATGAGTTCCCGCGCATTTTCGATAATCGAGGCAAGCTGATTGGAAACCGCTCTGAGTGCGGTGGTATCATCGGAGGTGAAATCGTGACCCTTTTTCCGCTGTACCACCAGAACGCCGATCTTTCTGATCCCGTGAATAATGGGAACGGCGAGAAATGCATCGAAGATTTCTTCCTGCAGTCCGGAAAAAAATTTGTAATTGGGATGTCTGCTGCCGTGATTATCACAGATTGGACGAAGTTCCTTGAGCGCCAGACCGGTGATTCCTTCTCCCAGGTTCAGGGTGACCTTCCCGACAAGATCCGGATTGAGGCCCCGGGTGGCCTTGAGCGAGAGCGTACTCGAACTGTCGTCGTACAGGTAGATGGAGCAGACGTCGGTTTGCATGTGTCGTGCGGTCATTTCCACCGCTTTGGTCAGAAATTCCTCGATATTGGCGTTATCGCGGACCACCCACTGGAGTTCGCTGATGTCGAAGAGCAACTCTATATGTGCCATAGGAGCATAATGAGCATAGAAGGTATCGAGGTATGTATTTTCATCAAATAGTCAGGGGTACTTCTGGTATCTGACGTACGAATAGTTCTCTTAAATATATTCATTATGACTCCGGCAAATAAATACACTTAAATCATTTCTACACTCAAGGCAAGCGGACGTGTGCATATATAACTGCCGGAATAATAATATACTTTCTTCGCCTGAACGCCCTCTTCCGGATCTTGAAATCCCCTAAAAACACCCGGAGATTCTCAAAAAAGTATCAACAATCTCATTAGAGTACAAAATTGTAACAATGCTGCCCGAAATAGTTAAAAAACACGTTTCTGGAGATGGCTTTTATTGGCATGGAAATTGTTTTAGGGATGGACAGGTATACCGACAGATCATTGAATATTCTTCAAAGGAGAGGTTATGCGCGGTATGATGAAAAAAGTTGCAGTTGCGGTAGGGCTTTGCTGGGTGGTTGCCTCAGCGGCACCGGAGGTCGAATTCAGCGGATATCTTGATGCCGATGTCTGGGCGGATTTGACCGGAAACTATTATGCGAACAGTGAACTCGACCTCGGGATGGGATTGAAATTTTCCGACAAGGTCGCAGCCCATGTTTTTGCGACGGTGTGGTCAATTTATGATACGGCGAGTCCGGGATTTATCCCGGCCGGAGCAGGAAGCCCCTCGGGACGCTGGATTGACATGAAGTTCGACGGGTTCGACATCACGTTTGAAACCGGTATTGGAACGTTTGCGGTCGGAGATCTCGTTTATCAGTATGGAAAATTCAACTATTATCTTTACAAACGGTTGAGCATGATCACCAACGAAAGCTTTTCACGGGGACTGCAGTACAGTATCGGCGGGGGAATGTTCTCCCAGCAGATCCTGCTCGGTGTTTCCGATCTGGGGAACACCTTAACCGATGTTCAGGGTGTTTCCAAACTGGCGTTCAGCGATGCACTTTCTCTCGACTTTTACTATGGTATGCAGAATGATGCGACAATGGACTTCAAAACCGGAAGCAATGCATATATCGGTGCGGAATTTCTGGGAAGTTTCGGAGATGTTTTCGCTCTGAAATTCGATCTCGGGTATAAGAGTCTTGCCGGAGTTGAAAGGTCCAACGTGGTATCCGTACTTCTTGAACCAACGCTTACGGTCGGCAGTTTCTCAACCGCATTCACCGGTTTCTATATGCATGATGGTGATGAAAACAGCAATGGCGGAGAAATGCTGGGTATCATGGACGAAATGTTCTTCTATGTCGAACCGGGCTATTCCTTTACCGATAATTTCGGGGCCGGGCTTCCGATCGAGTATCATGCAAAGGATCTCGACAGCGAGGATGACAACGAATTCTGGCTGGTACCGACCCTTTACATCTATCCGTTCGAGAGCGTGCAGTGGTGGTTGTGGGGACAGCTGGCGTTTCCGACCGCGGAAGATGTCGATCCATACTTCGGTATCGGTTCCGAAATCATCGTGGAGTTCTGAGAACCCGCGATGTGTGAATGAGGCGCAACTGGCCGCGCTTCACGTACACGAGAGTGTACACTGTATGATTGATGAACGTGTGGCAAGAAGGGGTCCATCTGCGATGGATGCCCCTTCGGTTTCAGAGGTAATTGCAGTGCAGGGAAATTCCTGAAGGTTTATGAAACGGTCGATCGCCGTTTTCCAGGGGAGAATTTCTATTCCTGAAGATATACGGGGGCGTGGGTCCGTTCCATTAAGCCCAAGGTATCCGGTGCTGGGAATGCTTTTTAAAGGACCGTTTATCCGCCTTTGCGGGAATGACATTCTTCCTGAAAAATGTCAATTCTGAACAGGTACCAATTAAAAGAAATTCAGTCCTGTTGTTTCAGAATTCTGTACTGCAGAAGCCGGCCTGAACGGTCGGTAAGCGATATAATCGAGATTCCCGCCGGCAGGGAAAGCTTTTCTGCCGATAATCCGCCAAGTTGTGCAGGGGTTACCGGACCGGCCGACGCAGTGTAATTGCGTCTTGCAATGATTCTGCCGTCAAGTGCAATAAATGAAATCCGTACCGGTGGCTGCAGCAGTATGCTGCTTGAACGGTGCGGAATATTTCGATGACAGAACCGTTCCACACTGTTTGTCGAAGCCGGAAAACCGAGGAATTCCACTTCGCCGGTATTAAGATAGCCCCCGGTGCCGTTATATCGTATGTATCGTACCGGTTTCGTTGCACTGATGGCAACCGTAGTGTAGGTATTCTCGGGAGGAATTGCCGCGATGGTGTAGACCTTTTCCCAACTGCTGCCGTCGGTGGAGACCTCGAATGATTTTCCGTTCATCCGGTCGGCATATCCGGAGCGCGGGTAATACCGGAATCCGGTGACGATCGCCTCGTTGCCTTCACCCAGGTCATATCCCACCCAGACGATATCGCCGGTACAGTCGGCGAACGTGGTCGTGCTGCCGTCCATCGCTTTGTCGTAGCTGACACTGCTGTTCCCTTCATACGGATTTCCCTCCCCGATAAGAGTACCGGTGAGTTTTCCGCTTTCCGGGGATGGTGTGAATGGCAGTGTCACGGTATTCATGGAATTCGGCGGTAGCGCGTCATCGGTGATATCCCGTACCGTGAGATGATATTCCTCGTTGAGCTTCAGGCCTTCAACCGTCAGCTGAACCGTTCTTCCGTTAGTCTGGAGCTTCACTCCGGTGATACTCAGTTCCGAATTGTCAAACGAATAACCGGCGCTTTTTTCGGCGGCGGTCTTATCGATGCCTTCGGAAAAAAACACCGTGACGGTTCCGGATACCGAAGCGGATACATTTTCCACAACCGGGGCTACCGTATCCCGGCCTTCCTGATACACCCGTACGTAATCGACGATATACTGAATCGGAAATGACGTCCCCGAAGGATCGCCGCCGTTGGCGCCGATCGCCTGATTGACAAGAATGTACGCCTTCTGGTGAAACGGGTTTTTCAGGGTGGCAAGAGAGCCGTTGATGGTGGTGCTCAGATCGGTGCTGTTCTGCTTGAAATCATCAACCCACAAGTCAATGAAGTCTTCCGTCCAGTGCATCCGCCAGATATGAAAATCGTCGCTGAAATCACTGCCGACCGCGCGGGTCTGTGAGTCCCACTTCCCCTCCCACCGGGTATCGGTACCCCAGGCGACGTTCGCGTGGAGGTAGCCGTTATAATACTCCATAATGTCAACTTCTCCGTTGCTCGGCCATTCCTCGGTGATACCGAGCGTCCAGAATGCAGGCCACGAACCCTTCCGGACATCGATTTTTGCCCGTATTTCGAAAATACCGTACATGAACTCCCGTTTTCCCCGGGTGATCATACTTGCCGCCGTATAGGCACATCCGTTCATATTCTCACGACGCGCTTCAATAATCAGAAATCCGTTTTCGACCCGGGAATTTTCCTGCCGGGCACGGGCGTAGTACTGCAGTTCGCTGTTGCGGATACTGCATCCTTCCTCGTAACCCCAGTTGGAGGCGTCGGGAAGACCGTCGGTTTCAAATTCGTCGGACCAGATAAGCTGGTAGTTTTCGTAGGAAGGTTGAGCGAACGGTATGGTGGTGATGATAAGGTGCAGAATGAAGACTGCTGCACGGGAACGGCAAAAAATCACAGGGACTCCTTTCATGATATTCATTTGATAATATAAACGGGAATTTGAATTTTGGCAGGCACTTCCGGGATGAATGCATTCATGTTCCTCTGGGGTTGTTGCTAACCCGGATTATCCGGATGAAAAACATGATTACCATTATTTTAAATAGGGAAGAAGATTTCTTGATTATAACCCTTTTAACAACATTTACGTAAAAAACGTAGAGGTGTCAGATACAGAATCTTACAGGGTAAAAAGTTCTTAATCAGTTGCCCGTTATGCAATCATTTCAAGCTGGATGACGTTCATCCGATTGCTGCAGGGGTTGCCGGGGATTCGGCGGGTAACGGGGAGGGTATTTCCACCATTGTTCAGGAACGGTATCCGTATATCGAGGGCTGGTACTGCTCCCTAGTGTTGATGGCGGAAACTGGTGATGAAAATTAAGAAACGGCATCATGACCGGATGATGCCGTCTCTGATTTACCGGTATTATTTCGTTGCCGATGTACTGTCGGTTCGGGGTACCTTTTTCATATGTGGACAATTCCCTCCGTGTGCACTGCCTTTTCTCATGTGCGGACGATCTCCCTTGCGGGGACAGTCGCCTTTCCCCATACAATTTCCGGGATCTTTATGATCGCGGAAACCACCATGGCCCATCCGGTCCTCTTTTTCGACCAGCTTTGAAAACTGTTCCGGGGTGAGGATCTTTTTAACATTGAGCAGATGGGCAGTCCGCTCTGTCGTCATTTTTTCATGCAGTTTTCCGAGTTCGCCGGCATATCCGTTAAGCGATTTCTGCGACGGTGACTGCTTGAGCAGTTCCGCTTTCATTTTGTCGCGAACGGCTTTTACCGCCTCGCCGTGTTTTTTCCGTGTCGTCATCATCTCATCGTGCAGCGCTTTGAGTTTCGTCTGCTGTTCATCGGTCAGCTTGAGATCGTCGAACATACGGTGCTTTCCGGTGCCTTTCCAGCAACTGTCCGGTCCGGCTCCGCCGCGGCCTTTGCCGGGCCCTGCTGCCGTTGTTCCCACGGAAAGAATGACGAACAGGGAGAGGACGGGAAGAAGGATTGCCATGCGTTTCATAACTGCTCCTTTAGTGAAATGTTAGTATCCTTCGACAACAGCATACAACTTCAGATCGCTGTCAAGGTCACTGCTGTTGAGGTAGTCATGAATGATCTGCAGCTCACTGGCTACCTCGGGTTGAACGTTGTTGTATCGGGACGGTTGGTTGATTGACAGTGTTACTGCGGCGATCGCGATCGGGATCGATGCCGCGATGACATAGAGCGATCTCCTGAAAGCGGAACGTTTGCGTATAGTCCGCTCGATAGCGGGAAAAATATCGGCCGGCAGTTCCGGTGTTCCGGCGAGTTCACGGTAGAAATTGTTTTCGTAGTTCATGTCATACCTCGCTTACTGTTAGTTGTTCCTGAGGAAATGATTTACGGATGCTTTCCTTCAGACGATGCAATCTCGTTCGCAGCGCACCTGATTTCTGGCCCGTGATAAGCGACAGGTCGTCAAACGAAATGCCGTCGATTTCCCGTGCGATCAGAAGAAACCGCTCGTTGGTGGAAAGTGAATCGAGTACTTTTCGTGCCAGTTGCCGGTCATCGTAGGTGTCGGTACGATTACTGCCGACGAGTGTGTCGTCATAGGGTTGAAACCGGAACCGGTTCTTCCGCTTGCGGGTATGCCCCATCGCCGTCGTATAAGCTATACGGTACAGCCATGTTGAAAGGGCCGACTCGCCTTTGAACTGACGTAGTGCTTCGTACACCTTCACGAAGGTATCCTGCAGAAGTTCCCGTGCGGTGGTCATGTCACGCTCCGAAATCGGAAAAAGGACTTTCCATATAAAAGGTGCATACAGGTCATACAATGATTTGAATGCTTTCTGGTCGCCACGAGCCGCTTTTTTCAGGGTGATGTCGTCGAGTTCCTGCATTATTGCTCCGTATTGTTACGTTCTCAATTAATTGGATGCCGTTGATGAGGAAATGTTACCGTTTCGGGGGCTGTTCCGCTCTATTTTTCAAAAAAGAGCACTTTTAATGGTGCCGTCTTTTAGTTATCATCCGGGAGTACGGATTACCGGGTTGGATAAGTACCGTTTCGACAGCAGGGGCCCCACTAATGAAAATATGCAGTACTTTTCTGAACAATTGGTTCGTGAATAAAGAATTGTTCCCGTTCCAATACCCTATTATTTTTCTTCTATCAGGTTTGTTAGAACATATTTCATACGTACTGCATCATTCTGTCAATTCCTTCAGAGGAGGCACCTATGAGTAGCTGGAATCGGTTCCGTTTTCGCAGTGCACTGTTTTCCGGAGTCTTGCTGGCTCTGGGGTTATTTTCATGCGGTCTGCTCGATCCTGCATCGGATGACGACGACAAGGATACCACCGATCCGGTCATTACGCTCAGAGGAGCTGATCCCGATACCGCGTACGCCGGTGTCGAGTACGATGATCCGGGGTACACCGCCGTTGACAATGAAGATGGTACCATCACTTCGTCAGTCGATGTTGATTATGGAACTCTTGACACTGACGATCCTGAAGTCGGTACCTACACGGTAACCTACTCCGTCGAGGACGAGGCGGGGAATACCGCAGAGGTGACACGAAGAGTGGTGGTGATACGGAAAACCGATATAACAATTACCTCGACGACGATTACCGATGCGTCCTCCTGCCCGGTGGTGTTTGACGATACGACAGTGGTTTATACCATCAGCTCCGGTTTGACCATAACTTCCTCCTGCGATGTCACCTTCGGTGCGCATACGAAATACATTGTCAAGGGACGGATCGATGTGGAGGACGGCGGTACCCTGACGATTCTCGAAGGGGCGCAACTGGCATTTGATGATAATGCTTCTATTCAGGTTGGAGCAGACGGCAACGGTGTACTCAAAGCCATCGGTACCGAGGATGACACGATTAAATTTTTTAACCATACGGCAGGTACCCGCTGGGGGTACGGAAACAGTGCTACCTATTCCGGTGGAATCTGGTTTAGTGATGAAGCAACCGCGGCATGCTCCCTGGTATACTGCAGTATCGACAGCGCGACAGCGGGCATCTATGCGGAAAAGTCGTCACTCACCATCAGCCACTGCCGGATATCGAACCATCAGTATTCCGGCTGCATCTTCGCCGATGAAGGATCTCCGATCGATTCTGCCTACTTTCTCGATAACGTCATCACCGGCAACGGTGATTACGGTATCTATATCTACGCGAATTACGCCGGCGCACTTTCGGGAACCGGTTCGGTTGCCGACAATGGGAAAGGCGGCATTTTTATTAAAGGGGACGGCGTCGAAACGGACGCGACATGGAAAGCGCATGACGCCGAATATGTTGTTGACGGTAACGTAGCGGTAGGCAGTGAAAGCGGCGCGACGCTTACCATTCGTCCGGGTGCGGTATTTCAACTTAAGGATAATGCTTATTTCAGTGTTGGTGTGTCGGGAGAAGGAACCATTATGGCCGACGGCACCGAAGAAGATTCGATCAGATTTATTAATTACACTTCCGGTACAAAATGGGGTTACGGAAACAGTGCTATTTATTCCGGAGGAATCTGGATTGGTGATGCGGCTACCGCCAACTGTTCATTCACCTACTGCACTATTGACAGCGCGACATCGGGAATCTACATCAGTGAAGCATCCGCTACGATTTCGCACTGCCGTATCCGGGGTAACGAGTGGAACGGTATTTTCTGCGATGATGAAGGAACGCCCGCCGATTCCGCGGGGTTCGTTGATAATGTGATTTCCGGTAACGGTGAATTCGGCATGGTGCTTGACGCTAATTTCGTTGGAGCGCTTTCCGGCACCGGTTCATTCGACGGCAATACCGACGGGGGCATTCTAATAATGTCGGATGGCGTCGAGGGTGATGCCGTCTGGAAAAAGCATGACGCGGCCTATGTGGTGGAAGGTGAAGTCTCTGTCGGATCGGCTAGTGGCGCCACGCTGACCATCCGTCCGGGGTGTGAGTTCCAGCTTAAGGACAACGCTTATTTTTCCGTAGGAGAAAGCGACAACACCGGTACCATCATTGCAGACGGTACGGAGGAGGATACAATCCGATTTGTCAATTATACCACCGGTAAAAAGTGGGGGTACGGTACCAGTGCGACCTATTCCGGAGGAGTCTGGATTGAAGGCGCCGCTACCGCCAACTGTTCGTTCACGTATTGCTCGATAGACAGTGCCACTACGGGTATCTATATAAGCGATGCTTCGGCAACCATATCACATTGCCGTATCGAAGGAAACGAATGGCACGGTATTTTCTGTGACGATGAAGGGACACCTACCGATTCAGCCGGATTCGTTGACAATGTTATTACCGGTAATGGTGAATTCGGTATGGTACTTGACGCTAATTTCGTGGGAGCACTCTCGGGAACCGGATTATTTGAGGGGAACACCAACGGGGGTATCCTTATCAAAGCGGATGATGTCGAAAACGATGCCGTCTGGAAAAAACATGATGTCCCCTATGTGGTTGAAGGCGAAGCCGCCATAGAAGCAACCAGTGGTGTTACGGTTACCATTCGCCCGGGCACATCCTTTCTCCTCAAAGATAATGCCTACATATCCGTCGGAGAAACTAATGAGGGAACGCTCATTGCCGAGGGTACCTCATCTGACTCCATATCGTTTGCCGTTTATTCAAGCGGTACCAAATGGGGCTACGGTACCAGTGCCACCTATTCCGGAGGAATCTGGATTGGTGATGTTGCCAATACCAACACGTCACTGAAATATTGTTCGATCAGCAATGCTACTTCCGGTATTTACATCGATTCGGTTGAACCGACAGTACAGCATTGCTCTATTTCCGATTGCGAATATTATGGAATCTATCTTAATGATGCTCTTGGAACCAACATTGCCGATAATTCCTTCTCGGGGAACGGATCGGGAGATACGGGAACCAACTGATGCCGTTTTCAGACAAACCGTTCATAAAAGGGGAATGTTTGCACATTCCCCTTTTTTCCATTTTCGCTGTAATAGTTTGTAACGAGTATTCCGCATTGCCGCATTTCCGGTATCCATGCTTCTGCGGTGGGATCCTTTATGCCGCAAACCGATGATACCGTCAATCGGCTGTAAAGGACACCTGAGCGACCAGTTCAGGTTGCAGCAGCTTTGCCCGGCCACCGGACTGGTAGTTGCACCGTATTCCGGTAATCAGCCGTATCCTGCCGAAATCACGGTAAAGACCGCCCGTGGCCGAAAGTGTCAGCAGGTTGATCGAAATGGGATAGTATTTGACCCATTTTCTACACCATTAAGAAAAAACATCTTTAAAATCAGCGAGTTACGGACATGGTTCGGGTGTAGTGGACATAACTTT
>JAFGHA010000221.1 GCA_016930275.1 Chitinispirillaceae bacterium | reverse complement strand
CCACTCCCACACGTTTCCGAGCATGTCATACAGCCCCAAGCCGTTCGGAACACCGGAACCGGCTGCCACCGGCCCCTCCTTCCGTTCCGTTGCCGCGGTGGCGGCCGTCTGCACGGTTCCTGCCCTGGCCGCATACTCCCACTGCGCCTCGGTGGGAAGATCCATTCCGTTCGCCCTGCAGTACTGCCGCGCCTGCTGCCAGGTGACACACACCACGGGATAGTCCTCACCGCGCACGGCGGCAGGCACCCGAACCTTGACAAATCTTCTTCCGTTCCAGGCGTTGCAGGTACTGTCGTCATAGTGCGCCGGGGAACAGCGACCGGCACGGACACATGCCTCGTAGGCGGCTTCGGTCACTTCGCGGCACTGCAGGGAGAATGAGGAAAGGGAAACCGTATGCACCGGTTTTTCGTCGCAGTCGCCGTTGTCGTTTCCCATCTGAAAGGAACCGGCCGGAACGGATACCATCTGCGCACCCGGGAAACCGAAAAGACAGATTACCGGCAGCGCGATTCTTCGGAATACCGGAAGACATCCGGTGCGATAAAAAATCACCCGCCGAAATCCCTGGCTTCGATGATCGCGAGTACCAGCATGAACAGCCCGAATACTCCTGCCACCACGCCGACCGTGAAAAATTTTCCTTTTTCCCGTTCCGGTTTCTGAGGTGTCGCCACCGGTTGGGGAGCCGTACTCAGGAGTGAATCGGTAAAATGCACGATCGCCCCTCCCGAAACATCCATGGTTTTCGCCGAAGGCTGGTATCCTTCTTTCACCACTTCAATCCGGTATTTACCAGGTTTGACCAGAGAATCGACCAACGGCGTCACCCCCCGTTGCGTCCCGTTGATTTTCACTGCGGCTCCGTCCGGTATCGTCGTGATTTCAATCCGCCCGGGAGAGGTCAATTTAAAATTCATCGGGGAAGTTCCCGGTGAAGGCAGGGAGAATGCGACCCGCTTCTGATAGTACCCGACCTTCTGAAGCAGCAGTACATGCGCACCGGTATCGATATTTGATATCTGCAACGGCGTCTGCCCGAACAGGGTGCCGTCGAGTGTCACCGAAGCACTTTCGGGATCGGTGGAGATCATCAGTGTACAGAGAGGAAACTCCGCCGCCGGTGACGCAGCAACCGTTGCATCGGCCGCACCGGTTGACGGCGTATCGACAATCGCTGTATCTTCCGACACCGGTACGGTGCCGGTGGCCGCCTGAGCACGCACCGGCAAACGCCCTCCGATGGCGCCGATGCATACACAAATGGCCATTACCGAACTGCAGCTGATACGTTTCACATGCAACTCCCTTATGGGATAATGGTTAACCGTTCAAGAACGCCCCTGATCCCGGCTCCGCAACGTATATTTTACGATCTGGATTCCGGAAATATTTTTCCGGTTAAACCGGTCCGGAACCGGGATACACACACGGAGATAATATACTTTTCTACAACAGATTCTTCATACATCATGATGTAAGGAGCCGCCGGTGTCGAACATCGAAAAAACCCTCGCGATCATAAAGCCCGATGCTGTCGCCGGCGGATTCGCCGGAAAAATAATTTCGACCATCGAGGAACACGGGGTCAGAATCGCCGCCATGAAAATGGTGCAGCTGTCAACCGACGACGCCCGGCGTTTCTATGCGGTGCATGTCGGCAAATCCTTCTACGAGGGTCTGATCGATTTCATGGCGGGAGGTCCGTGTATCGTTCTGGTGCTCGAGGGCGAAAACGTGCTTGAACGCTGGCGCACCCTCATGGGCCCCACCGATCCGCAGAATGCCCCCGCCGAGAGTATCCGCCACCGTTTCGGTACCGACGTACGCCACAACGCGACGCACGGTTCCGACTCGTCCGAGGCTGCGCTCCTCGAAATCGCGTTCTTTTTTTCCGGTCTGGAACTTCCATTGCCTTCCATCCACCCGAAAGAAAGCAGCCACTGAGGTGAGGTCGGTATCAGGCTCCCTGCTGGTTCTCGGTGCATGCTTACTCCCGTTCGGGAGTTTTTCGGCATGGTCCGCTCCGCAATTATCCGATTCTTCGAAGGTGCCCGGCGATACGCTTGCCGTTTCCGACAGCACCGGCGCCCCGGCCGATACCGCAGCCGTATCCGATACGGTTGCCGGGAAACCGAAACGATCCTCCCCGAAAAAGCAGGAGTTTACCGATACGGTCAGATACGAAGCCGATTGCATCGATTACGATGCCGATGGAAAAAAACTGCGTCTGACCGGTAACGCCCGTATTGAATACCAGAAGATAGTCCTCTACGCCGATACCATACTCTACACGATCGACGAGGATCTCTTCACCGCATCGGGGATGCCGCAGCTTATTGAAAGCGGTGACACCACGGTGGGCGATTCGATGGTTTACAATATCAAGACCCGTCGGGGGCGGGTGAATCATGCGAGTACGCATCTCAGCGACGCCTACTTCAACGGCAACAAAATCGTTAAAAGCAATAAAAACGAACTCTATGTCGATGCGGGAGATTACACCACCTGTGCGGTAGTCGATACACCGCATTTCTGTTTTTACGGCAGACACATCAAGGTGATTCCCAACGACAAGATCGTCAGCCGTCCGGTGGTATTCAATATCGGCGAAGCACCGGTGGCCGCATTGCCGTTTTTCATTTTTCCCATCGAACGTAAACGGCGCAGCGGATTTCTCACTCCCGTCTGGGGCGGTCATCCGAACGGCGGCGGGTATCTTGACAATCTCGGAGGCTACTTCGCTCCCAACGACTATGTCGACTTCACCCTTACCGCCCGGGTATATGAATTCAAGGAATTCATCGCCAACGCCGCCAGCAGCTACAATCTCAAATACCGTTTGAACGGTTCGATTTCCTCCCGCTATACGCTCAATTCCGACTTCAACAACTCCCGGCAGGAATGGGCGGTCAACTACACGCATAATCAGAACATCACCCCTGACGGTAAGACCAAGCTTTCGGGATCGGGAAACCTCGTTTCCGCCAGTGATTTCTATAAACAGTTCTCTGAAGACAGCAGCGAGCTGCGTGAACAGAATCTCCGGGCGAACCTTTCTCTGTCACAGCAGATCGACGTCGTCAACGGCAGCATGAATCTCAGCTGGGACCGCAGCCACAACCTGCGTACCAGTGTCATCAACGAAAACCTGCCGGTACTTACCTTCAATCTGCCGAACCGTCCGCTCATTCCGCATAACGAAGATAACGGAAACGACAGCCTGCGCTGGTTCAACAATATCTACTGGGGATACAATGCCCGCGGGCTGATGAAACATACCGCCGCTTCGAATGATTCCATCAAAGAAGAGTTCCATCCCGGAATTTCGCAGTCGTTCAGTCTCTCGGCACCGCAGAAACTCTTCAAATGGATTTCCGTCAGTCCGAATTTCAATGCCAGTGTCGCAAGTTTCAGAGGCTACAAGGATACCGCCGTTGCCCGTTACGACACGCTCAGCGATACCGTTACCTATATAATCACCCCCTCGACAAAAGATACACGGTATCCTGACTATACCCTGATCGATTACGACACCATCGCCCGCAACAATTTCGCCGAACCGGAAAGTATTCTGGTCCGTAAATACCGTCAGACCGTCACCGCGGTGCATAATGAGTATCCCGATGCGATCGTGCACGTTCCCACCTGGAATGCCGGTGTCTCGATGTCAACCAACCTGTACGGGACCTTTCCGATACGGATATTCAACTTCGCCGGGCTGCGGCACACCTTCTCTCCGAGTCTGTCGTATATGTTTACTCCCGAAAAAGACCTGCTCGACAAGGAATTTCATGATATCGGTATTTCCTACGACCGCGGCCATAAACGAAGTCAGCAGCTGGGTATCAGTATTCAGAACCAGTTCGACGGAAAGACCGTCAAAGAGGCCAGGGATGGAGAGAAACCGGAAGAAAACAAGTTTTCCATTCTTCAGGTCGGCATGTCGACCAACTACAATTTCGAAGCGGAAACGAGGAAATGGGGCAACCTCAGCACCAATGCCTCCACCAGTTACAAAAACATCCGTCTCAATTCCAACGCCGGATTCTGGATGTACGATGAAAACGACGCGCTCCATGCTCCGATTCTCAGCAATTTCAATTTTTCGCTGAGTATCGGCACGCTCTCGGCGAAGGGAAACCTCTGGGGCGGCGATCTGCTGGTGCTCGATTCCCTGCAGCCCGACGACGACATCAAATACGCAAACGTCAATAATACCGGATGGAGCGTCTCCCTGACTCCCTCCTACTCCTTCTCCATCTCGCGATCATCGCCGACCGAGCTGTTCGTCCCCGAAAAACGCTACAGCCTCTCGAGCGGAGCGAGTCTCAATATCACCCGAAACTGGTCGTTACAGTGGAGCAGTACCTACAATTTTCAGCAGAACCAGTGGGTGCAGAACAGTATCAACATCGCCTGCGATCTCGAGTGCTGGAACATGAAGTTCCAGTGGCGTCCCGAACGGCTCAATCCCGGGTATTACTTCCTGATCAACATCAAGAAAATACCTGAAATCAAGTGGGAACAGCGGAGGGGATGAGAAAGCAGTTACCAGTGAGCAGGCAGGAGTCGGAAGGTGATCAAACGTCGGGGCATACCCTGGCGTGCCCCTGCCCTAAATCCGACACGACTCGCAGAATACGGGATCCGCGGGAGCAACGGTAACGATGCGCTCCTCACCCGACTGCCGGTATACCTTCACCCGTGCTTCCGGAAGGGATCGTGCGCGGCAATAGCGCGCGACCATCGAAGCGGCGGTCATGACGGCGTCATCCGAGAATACTCCCCTGCCGATACCCATCGGTCCGGGAATATCGGCGCAGTCAAACAGAAGATCGTCGGCCGAGGCAATTTTTTCGATAGCGTTATTTTCCGGATCGTCACGCGCGATCACCAGACGGCACCGGTCATCGAGCATGAAATGCCTTCCATAGGCGATGAGCCTGAAATCCTCCAGGGTGAAATCGTCATACCGTTCGACAAGTTGCAGATACCGCTGCGCCGATGTCACCATGGTCAGCAGACATCCTCCCGCGGGAGCGGTGTGCGGCAGACCGTAGGTACGCGCATAGGCGAGCTGCGGCTGCCGTGAACGGCCGGTCCATCCCTGCAGTCGCGAGCGGTCGACCATTCCCTTCTGTTCCGGAACGGTCGGATCGAGTAACTGTGCGCTCAACGGACGAAGCAGCCGTCCTTCGAGCCCGGTTCGTTTATCGATCAGGTGCAGGCAGCTGAGCCGCTGCGACTTGGGACGCTGTCCGACAACCTCTCCCGTCGCGATAAACGAGGCACTGGTCTCTTCCATGATCACCCGGGCGACCTTCAACCGGTGAATGCGGCAGTCAAGACAGGGATTCGCGTTCTTACCGAAACCGAATTCAGGTGACTTTACCATCTCGAAGAACTCATTTCCTTCTTCGATGATGCGCAACGGCAGATCGAGGGTGTCGGCGAATGAATATATCTTCAGGTGTTCTCCCCCCAGACCGGAATAAAACGGGAGAACGAAGTGAATGCCGAGCAGTGACAATCCCTGACTTTTAAGAAGATGCGTCGCGACGGTACTGTCGAGCCCGCCGCTGAACATGAGAAGCCCGTCATATCGCACGGTCATGTACCGGAACGGGCAGTCTCGCCGTCAACGACCAGTTTGTGGTACATCTTCAGCGCGGCAATGTGCAGTGCGATCGTGCGGGGGGCCAGTTTTTTTTCTTTGGAGAGATAGGTGCAATACGCATCAATCTGTTCCGGTGCCATCGAGGCCTTTTCTTTTCCGAGCCACTTGATGAATGCGGAAAGACTTGAAGTGTAATTTTTAATGGTACGCGGGCTGAATTCCTTCTGGGCAAGAAGCTCGGTGAACGTTTCCTGCGGGTCCTGTTCCATTGCGGTGTTTCCACTCGTGACGGACCTGCCGATTTTTTTCAGCAGTTCCATATGCGGTTTGGAAGGGGCGATCTGCTGATAGAAAATGGAAATGGGATGCAGCCGTTCCTCCGGTGCGGAGTCGATGAATGCTTTGACCGATTCGATCGGGATATTACGGGGGTTTCCGGGCAGTTCTTCAAGAAACTGTTTAAGTATCGCCCAGTACTGTTTGCGTTTTTCACCGCTGTATTTAAGCGTCGCGAGTACATCGGAATATTTTTCGAGCCAGAAGTTAAGCCATTGATGTGGTTTACGAAAGGTTTGCATTTTCATAATCGGTTTCGCCGTAGTGTTGTATTCGGGTAAAGATAAATAGTGACTCGTACCGAAGCAAGTTTTTCACCGGTCGACCGGTCCTTTCCCGTTCAACGCAAATGGAAACGTTCTGATGTTCCGACCGGAAATTTGTGTTGATCCGTAACGTTAGTATACCTTAACGGCGTGTATCCGGCAAGCATCCAATGCACCGATCCCCTCCTGTCTCCGAGGAATGTATTTTCGTAAAGCGAACCCGAAGGTAATCGCGATGCCTGCTTGTTCCGGGAATCATCGTTCAGATATTGATTTTGTACTCAAAATTTATTTCATCAGCGGCTTTTCCGCCACGTAACCCCCAGTTTTCCCTCGGTTGTTCATTCATAACGATCATTATCCGGTCGGCGGCTATCCCATGTTTCCGTTCGATCGCTTCCACAATCGAACGGTAAAGCCGTTTCTTTGTATCGCTGCTCCTACCTGCAAAAAGAAGGATCTCTATGAAAAGGCAATACGGCGGCTTCATCCGGAACATTTCCGGTTCGAACGACGTGAATGAAACATTCTGATCGTCCGATGCGAGTGCCAGTGTCGTTACCACTGTTTCTGCAACGGTATTCATCAGTTCCCCGGCGGCATACGGTTCAAGTTTGCGGGTCGATTCTATCCGGATACGCGGCATGGTTTCTCCTTTTTTCCGTCGTGTGCATGCCACTTCACCAATCAGGGAAATGGCGGATATCCGAAAATACTATGTATTTTCAACAGATACGGTAATAACCTGAATTCAGTTCACGATGAACTACGGTCGCATTTTGCATGTCCAGAGAACTCAGAGCACCGGTAACCCGGATTATCCGCGGATCGACCGTCGACGGTCCGGGAATCCGGACCGTCGTTTTTCTCAAAGGGTGTCCCCTCCGGTGTGGCTGGTGTCATAATCCGGAAACGCAGTCCCCCGAACCCGAGCTGCTGTTCGATCACGACCGCTGCATCGGTTGCCGTGCATGTACCGGTGTCTGTGATTTCAATGCGATCGACTTTTCGCGTGATTATATCGTCAACCGAAACAACTGTACCGCCTGCTTTGCCTGTACTGTGGTCTGCCCCTCAAATGCGCTCACTCCCGCGGGGCGGTCGATGACCGCCGAAGACCTGGCGGACGAATGCGTAAAAGATACGGCATACTTCAGCATTTCCGGTGGCGGAATAACCTTCAGCGGCGGAGAGCCGTTGCTCTACCCCGATTTTGTTCGTAAAGTAGCGGAGTTGAGTGGAGAACGGGGCATCCCTACCTGCATCGATACCAGTCTCGCGGTTCCGGTGGCGGCAATTCTGACCGTGCTGCCATGCACCGATCTTTTTCTTGTGGATATCAAACACGCGCAACGCGTCGAAGTGCAACCGGAAACCGTGTTTTCGAATCTGAGTGTTATCACCGGTAAAACCCGAATCCGGATTCGTATTCCCGTCGTTCCGGAATGGAATGATACTACAGAAGACCTGCAGGCGATTATCGACCGTCTTGTGCCGCTGCGCGATGCTATCGAACAGGTCGATCTGCTTCCGTTTCACACTACCGCGACCGTGAAATACCGTTCTCTTGACCGTAGCTGGGAGCGATACGGAGAGCTGCCTCCGCTGCCAACGGATCGTATCGAAAAGTACGCGGCTCTGTTGACGAAGCAGGGTTTCAAGGTAGGGTAATGAATTTCTGATACGTTGCTGAGAAACTCAGCTCATGGTTACACTTCATTTCACGATTCTCAACGGTGAAAATTCCATTTGCGGGAGAAGCGGGTTCAAAACAGGTTACCCGAATTGAAACGGCCTTCCGGATCAAGAGCTTTCTTTACACGACGCATACCCTCTATACCCTCTTCACCGTACATTTCCCGTAAATACCGCTTTTTTATTTTTCCGACACCATGTTCGGCACTGATCGTTCCACCATTGCTAATAGCAATTGACATCAGTGTACCGTAGAGATCAAGCGCGGCGGAAAATTCCTCTTCGGTTGCGGGTATGAGATTGATATGCAGATGATAATTACCGAGGTGGCCGAATATGGCGGCGGTAAGTCCGCTCTTCCGGACCAGATTGATGGATTCCTCGTATGCCGTCCGGAAAACCGCTCCCGGGAATGCGCTGTCGGTGCCGATTTTTCTTATGTTTTCACATATTTTTTTGTTGTGCGTGATGATACTGTTGACCGTCTCCGGAAGCGCATGACGAAACCGATGGAGCCGTTGGCGTTCGTTTTCGTCAAATCCACTCCACGTGGTCTCGAATGACGATCCGCATGCCAAAAGGCGTTCCTCCCATACATCCATCACATTTTCAAAACATCCTTGCGACGCTTCCATGTACTCCCAGTACACCGCGGCACGGGCGCTTTCGGGAAACGCGGGTAATGGATCGGTAAGCCGTTTCCGGTTGGCGTCGATAAGATTGAGCGATCCGTCGTCAAAAAACTCGATCGCCGCCACTTCGGGAATCACCCGCAGAAAATCGGCGAAATCGAATGCATCTTCCGTAGTGGGAAAGAACGACAACCCGGCGACCAGAGCCGGATTCCGATGAAGGTAAATACCGATCCTCGAAACAGCGCCAAGCGTTCCTTCGGAACCGATAAAAAGATCCGCCGCACTCATGACCGTAGTGCTGTAATACCCTGCCGCATTCTTGATTGAAAGGCTCCTGTAGGGCAGCTCGGGGATAGTGATAACCGTACCCTGATCAGTGGTAATCGTCCGGTCCCAGAGCATACTTTCACCGGTTCTCCTGAGTGTCACGGTAGCGCCGTCGGCAAGAATGCAATCAATGAAGGCGACATGCTCACGAGTGGGACCGAATCTGAATGATCGTGCCCCGGAAGCGTTCGTTGCGACTGTTCCTCCCAGTTGCGCGGTACTTTCGGTGGGATCGGGCAGGTAACGCCAGACCGACGGTTCGAGTATCCCGGCGCCCGGCACGTTGTAAGGCCACTCCGCCGGTGATGCGAGAAACCGGTTGATCGCCTCGAGCGTGATACCGGGATCACAAACAAGAACCGGTTGTTCCCCGTTCTCCATCACCACAGTATGAATACGCTTCATGGCCGAAAAAGCAATCGCGCAGCAACCGTCAACCGGTACCGCACCACCGGTGGTACCGGTTTGCGCTCCGATAAAGGTTACCGTCTGTTTTCGTTCCCGGGTTTCGAGGATGACCGTACGGAGTTCCGCCGCATTTTCCGGAAAACAGACCGAGCCGGGTATGCCGCTTTCAAAACGTGATTCGTCATAGAGAATATCCGGCAGTGTTTCACGTATCGCTTCGACACCGTCGATACGTCTCATTACGTTACCAGCACTTCTGCAGTTGTCGATACTTTTTATCTTTCTTTTTAAGCCAGGTATCAATAGCAGGCGATAGATCGCACAGCTTGTTTCCCATGATATCCAGGTAGCGCAGATCTCGTTTGACGATCGCCGCGGGTAGCGTGGTCAGGCGATTATCTTTGAGGTAGAGCTCCTTGAGCGCGGGAATCATGATGACCGATTTATCGATCCCCGTGAGTTTGTTTCCCCAGAGCTGAAGTATCTCGAGGTTTTTACATCGCGCCATTTCCGGAGGCAACGCCGAGAGCTGGTTGTGACGCAGATCGAGCTGCGTCAGATTGACCAGATTTCCGATGGTCGGCGGCAGTAACGTAATCCGGTTGCTGCTGCAGTCGATTTTCGTGAGTTTGAGGCAGCTGCCGATTTCCGCAGGAAGACTGTCGATAATATTCCCGCTGCATCCGAACATCCGCAGCTCGGCCAGCCGGCCGATTTCAGCGGGAATAAACGAGATACCGTCTTTGGTAATATCATTATTCTTCAGATCGAGGGTGACAACATTCCCCTCTTCCACCGTGGTGACGGATTCAGCGGTTACCCCCGAAAGACCGCATTTTTCAAGAATATCCCGCACCGTCTGAATATCATTGGCGGAAGCCTTCGAGATAATTGAGACTGCCGAAAGAATGGTTACGGCAAGCAGCACATGTTTTTTCATGGTTCCTCCCGTCGCATGAAACAGTGTGATCGATCATGATAACAATATAAACTATAGGGAATTGCGGCACAAGAAGTGAAGACCGGATTTGCCATTTAGTATCTGTTCAGGATGCTGTCATCCAACACCCTTCGACAAGTGTTGCACTGAGCATTTCGACAGGCTCGATGTGGCACCTGTCGAAGGTGCTCAGGGTGAGCGGAATCAGCGTAACATTTTCGAAAGGCCGCATATGATTAGTCTGAGTTTACCCTGCGTCTATCGAAGGGGTGCATGGATGGCCATTGGGGATCAGTCCTGAACGGATGCTATTTGATCAGTCTCCATACTTTACCAATCGCCAATCCGTAACAATACTTGTTATCCCCCTGTTTCTTCAGTACGATCCCGCCATCCATAGTTACATAGATGTTTTCCGTCCGATACGTGAATCCACAGTAAAACCCGCCTTCAACAGAAGAACCCGCTTTTATGAGGAACCGGTCATCTGAAAAAAGACCGGTGGTGAGACCGACTATACCGTACAACGGTACGTACGGAAAATCATAGTTTTTCGGCCATTCCACCCATCCGACCGATTTAAAATCCGCGCCGATTCCGACTGCTTTATACGTCCAGTCAAGAAGCACGTCAAGAGAGACACCGGTTGGTGTCGGAGATGTTTGCATACGATTGTTACCGGCGGACTTCGTATAGCTGCCGAAAGGAACAAACACACCTGTTCCCAGATTGAGTTCGTGAGGGTTATCTGCACCGGCAGAAACAAACGCGCACCATACCAGGATCGTCAAACCCCGGATTCCCTGTTTCATAAGCTACTCCTACTGGCTCAAAGATTCCATCTCAGACCATGCCGGTCGCTCCTGCCTGCCGCTACTTCGCGATGACATTGGATATGAAGTTTTTAAAGGAATCATACCCGAAATCTTTGCATCGGATCCCGACCGTGGCGAGCACTCCCGCCTCGAGGAGGAAATAGATCGGCAGTGCATCGGCACCCTTCATTCCCGTAATAAGGGAAATCAGACTGAAAACGACCGAAAAAATCATGAAGTAATAGGTGAGTCTGATTTTTCTGAAAAAAGCAGAGATCGCCATCACCAGCAGTACCGCGCCTGATATCACCCCGGGGATCACGAGTCTTCCGCGTAACGCATACATGCCCTCTTCGCCCAGAGAAAAATTGATCAGTGCCATTATACCCAGGAGTAGAGATGCGGTGACCGGCCCGATCATCGACGGTTTGTTCTGAATGAATTTCTGTTGCAGATCGGATTCGAGTTCCGGTTTTTCGAGAGTCGCGGCGACGGCGCTCAGAAAGCCGGTCACTTCGGTATCGGAGGCTTCGTCTTTCTCCATGACATAAAAAATTATCGTGAGATTGGCGTAGTTGAAATGCCTGGTGGCAACCGCTATTGCCGTCTCACCTTTTTTATTGGTAAATTCATAATAATTTTCCCACGGGGTACCTTCGATTATCTCCGGCTTCTCGAATGTTTCACCGCCAAAGTTCGAGCACATCTTTTTGGTGTAATTGCTTCTCCATTCGTTGTAGTCGATGGGAACCATAGTGATGAGGACCGACATTTTCTTTTTTGGAGAAAAAGCTATTTCAGCGGTACACTGCTTTCCGTCCGGAGTGAAATTATCAACGTTCCGCTGTTGAGCAATCAGCTGCAGAAGTGCACTTACCTGATACGGTTTCGTGAAATCCATGAGCGCTCCCTGATGAGTAAAGTGTGACCATGCCGGATCCTTTATCCGGCTTCTGTTTGTCATTAGCTCCCGGTATGGCCGTGTGACCGTACCTTGCAACAAGATAATTTCCGAGCTTTTCCTGGTGAAAATTTTAAAAGCGATCTTTTTTCGGGAATCCACTTCCTTCCGGTATGCAGGCAGTTGTCACGACACTGCCGGAAATCCTTAACTTATCTGATATCAGCGTTTTGTTGAAATGAGTCAATCATGTTGACCGGTTCTGGGTTTCAAGGGTGCACATCGTGTTTTCATCCATGAAAAATTGCCGTCTCCGGGTATGGTTGTCCTGAAACCAGCCATAATCGGAAAACGATCCTTCGCCGGATGGCAGGATACCGCTCCGTCATCAGGGACGATACCGCACACGCAGTGAATCCTTCCCGTGCGGAGCATGGAGCTTCTGATGGGAGACCGGATGGTTTTGGGGATGTCAACACATGAGAGCGTGACGCGGAAAGGATGGGATTTTTCAGTTTTGAATCAGGAAACCGAAAACTCCCATTCCGCTACTCCGAGATGTTTCCCGTCAGAAAACACTTTCTTCGTATTTACCTTAAAATCTCCAATTACTGAGTTTATTTTATTATTATCTGACGTAAATACCGGAACCGGATGACGAAATCACCGTCTTCCGGATGCATTCTCAGGGTCCGGTGGTACAGGTCCGGGAGTCAACACGACACATCATCATTTCAGAGGAGGACGCCATGTCCGTAAAGATCATCGAATTCTGCTTCGTTTCGTTACTTTTCATGGCGTCATTTTTTGAAGTACATGCCCTCACTTTCTCATCGGATACGGTAAACGCGTTTAACGGTAAAATCTGGGATGAAAACTCCGGCGATGACAGTATTTTCATTACCAATTCATCCAGCGAACCGGTGGTCATAGATTCGATTATTGTTCAATTTGACACCTCCGGATATGAAAAGTTCAGTATCAGCTGGATGGAAGGGGATACTTCCGGCAAACCGGCTGCGAGATGGGGGCAACAAACAGGTTTCTACACCGTTACCGATAGTGTTTTTATCTTACCGTTATCTCAATCAGGAGACCAGGATCTCAATCAATACAATAACGGTCTGCTTCCGAAAAAAACGGTGGGTTCCGGCGATACGATTAAGATGTATTCTCCCTATTTTTCTAAAACTTTTTCAGCGGCAGGATCCAGGGTAACCTGTGCAGGCGGTATCTGTATACCTCCGGGTTCAGCGTATCACTATGAACACTTCTACGGAAGAATAATTTTCGTGACCCTGAATCATCGAGACACGCTGCACCTGCTGTGTGAACAGTTCTGGTGGACAAGCCGTATATCGATGGTACCGATCCGACCACATCGTGATAATTTCTTTAATAAAACCTCGTCCACACCAGTGAATTTAAAGGGAGAAGCACTATTCGATATGAATAAATGCTCTCCTTCAGTTTTCGCAGGGAAGGAACGTTTGATAAATAATTTCAGGATTTATCCTAAATCGACCGGCAGATAATGGTTTCGGTTTTCACTGTTTTAAAGTAAAATCCGGTAATTTGCAGCTCCATCACCTAATCCAACCCGATCCGACCGCATGTGCAGCGTCATATTCTTCAGATCAGGAGATACGGTGATCTGATTGTCTCTTCTCCACGACGTTAGGTATATTTGTCAGGATTGCTTCGGTCTCCGGAATGTACCCTGGCAACCATCACCCGGAATAGTCCGGTTTTCCGGACATGCTTCAAACCCGAAAAACATGCCGTAGTGCCTGGTACGGCATGGGATTATGGAATTGTATGATCAGTTTTTCGGCTCCGACCATCTGGAGCAATGACCTCCTCGATTACTATGCATCACTTCCGGTGCATGAAGTATTCGGCAGTCTCCCTTTTGGCCCCGTCGGTTCGGGACGCGCCATGTTCACCCTCCCGAAAGTCGATAAACGGCGGGCGGAGGAACATATCGCCTATGCTCGTACCAGGGGAATCGCGTTCAACTACATTCTCAATGCTCCGTGTCTCGGCAATATGGAATTCGATGCGATAACCCATCGGAAACTGATCGATTACCTGTCGTGGATCGAATCGACCGGTGCGGAATCGGTTACGGTAACCATTCCCTATCTCATCAGGATAATTAAGGAACAGTTTCCCCGGCTTCGCGTGAAAATATCGGTTATCGCGGGGGTCAACAATGTGCAGGCACTGCGCGCGTTCGAGCGTCTCGGTGCCGATGAAATCAATATCGACTACATGTCCAACCGGGATTTCGGAAGTCTTGCCGTACTGCGTGATACCGCGTCCGTTGATCTCACCCTCCTTGCGAACGATCTCTGCCTTTACCATTGCCCCTACCGGCAGTACCATTACAATCTGGTGGGACATTCCACGCAGGAAAACCATTTTCTTGATGGAGCGTATTTCGATTTCTGCATGATAAGCTGCACGATCGATAAATATTCGCGGCCCGAAGAGATCATACGCGCACGCTGGATACGTCCCGAAGATCTTTCACGGTACGGGGCACTCGGTTTCACCCGGTTCAAACTCAGCGGACGGAACATGTCGTCCGAATGGCTCAGGAGAATGGTCGGTGCCTATGCCACCCGCTCATATAACGGCAACCTCGCCGATCTGCTCTCCGGCACCTCGTTCGATGCGCGCGGTACGGTACATTATTACATCGATAACAAAGCCCTCGATGGATTTCTGGATCACTTCTCCGACCTGCAGAGCTGTTCGACGTCCTGCGTCTCCTGCGGCTACTGCAAACAAGTCGCCGACCGGGTGATCACCTTTACCCCGGGCAAATCGAAATTATTCCTTAACTCCTGCAGGATGCTGCTCGAGGGACTTTCAAACGGAACGGTATTCGAGCAGTTGCGACAGATCATTCCGGATCCGGCAAATAAGGTGCTTCATCGGAAAATAAAAAGTTGACCTCTTCTTTTTCTGTTGCTATGGCAGCAGGAAATGATGCTGCACCATTTTTCCACCTCCGGAAATCCGGACAACAACAGCCGGTGCCGAGACTCCGCATACCCATCCCGGCCGTCAACAGGACCGCACCTGGCGCCTACGATCCCGGCGAATTTTGTACTATCAGCGATTGATCTTTTTTAAGACCGTAACGAGAAAAGTTAAAAAGTTTCTTCCCGGTTTCCGGCAGTCGGTTTTTAACTTCTATTTTTTCCTTCTCCGAAAACGCCCGCCCCATACATTCCTCAGAAAACTTACTATGTGTAATTGGAAACTATCGAAATATCGATTCAGGCCATAAATTTTTAAAATCTAATTCACAGGTAGATATTCACCAATAAAGTCCTACTCATTTCGCTTTTTACTTTGATGTTATCTTTTCTTGTAACGATACCTCAAAGTGGTATTTTACTCACTTTTCAAGTACATTTACAATACAGGGGAACACGGCATGCATATTCGCTCGATTAGCAATAGTTTATCCACCTGCTATTTATTAAGTTATGTATCAGTATCGGAGAACTGACATGAGATTTCTTTTTCATATCTTTTTGTTGAGTATTGTCTTTTTCCACCCGGTTCGTGCACTGGATCGTGAACTACCGGAAGAAGTGGTTAAAACGGCACATGATTATTTTGTCTCTTTCCTGACGTCCGCCGTCACCGAAGAAACAAAAACGATCGTCGGATTCGCGCGTGAGGATGTGCTGTCGGAAGCAACACTTGGAGCGCCGTTTCAACTGTACACACTCTCCGCGGAAGCGATCAGAACCTACGATGGTACCTCTCCGCTCGAAAGCATCGTTGCGGAAACTGAGCTGTGGTATTTTCCTGTTTGTATCGGCGGTAACATCAGGGTAATGCTGTATGTCGGAAAAAAGAACGGAGTCTGGATGCGTGCCGGGATCGGATCAGCGGGACTTGCCGGACAGTTGCAGGAAATCACCTCCCTCTGGCCGGGAGAAGACGGCTACGCACCGGTAATCGTTCAACAGCCGACCATCGGTGTCTATATGTTCAGCATTCCGCAGATCGCCCCGTTCAACCTTACCGAAACCGGAACGGTTCCTGCCGGAAGCAGTCTCGGTAAACGACTGGTCAACCTGAACACGCTCGGCGCCACCATTGAAAACCTTCGTGGCAGAATCGCCTATTGACGAGCGAAAGGACCCCATCATGTCGATATATACCGGAATCATTTGCGTCGCCCTCGGGTTCGCCGTTCTGGCGACCTCACCGGCGCATGCCGACAGAGTTTTCAAGTATCCGCGCGTTCGTCAGGAAAAAGACAACTGGTGCTGGGCCGGTTGCTCGCAATGGATTCTGGGTTTTCACGGAACGGTTCTTTCCCAGACCGACATCTGCAAATATGGTTTTACCGACGGCGCGATTCGGGATCAATGGAACTGGATTTACTGCAGTTCAGCGAACGGCATGCGTATAGTTTCAGACGGTCCCGGCCCGATCGATACCTGTTACGGTCGCGGTATCAACCAGATCGTCGGGCACTTCGGCGTACCCTGGGCGATCAGGGAGCGGTCAAACGCCCGTTACACCCTTTCCGAAGAGGAATTCAGACGGGAGATCGACAACGGCCACCCGTTTGTCGTCCGTTATAATTATGACAACGGCAACGGACATTTTGTCGTTGCCATGGGATATCGGAACGGACTCTGCTGGCTTATGAATCCGTGGAAAGACGACGGCATCCAGATTTTCGATTACGACTGGGTAGCCGACAATAAAGATGGTCCTCTTACCCATCACGAATGGGATTACACACTGCAGACGACAAAAACCGATACCGTTCCGGAACTGACGACTGAATTTCCCGCTTCTATCGCTCCCGGCACGAAAGTATCGCTTGTCCTCACCTCGGAACTGAACGGGCGCGACGTAACCGACTGCACCTTTTTCACACCGCTCACCGAAGGAGTCGAGGTCGATTCGGCGACACGAACGGTTTCCTGGACACAGACGGAGAAAGGGCCGGAAACCGTAACGATCATCCGCGAGTTCGGCAATGCGATCGATACGATTGTAAAGTCTTTGTTCTCGACTGCGACCTCCGTTCGGCCGGGCAGCGATCATCACGGCAGCCACGTTTCGGTGGTACGTATCACCGACCGCTATACCGTTTCATTGATGCTTACGGAATCGGGGAAAACCTCCGCTACCTTGCGCCTCCTCAGTGCGAACGGCAAAACGGTCTATACCGAACGACTCTCCGGTCCGGGAAAACACACCATCACGTTACGAAAACAACACTTCACCCCCGGTGTGTACCTGCTCTCCATTGCAGGGATACCGCTGGCGGAAACGATAAAGATGGTTTTCTGATCAAGCGGAACACCGGTAGAGTACTGGACACCTGCAAGCAGCCCTCCCCCGCGTGCCGTTACCGGAAAGTTTGCCGCTCCATGGTCGGCCTGCCGAACCCTTTCCGCAGCCATCTCCGGTGCATCATGGTGCAGAGGAGTCGTGAGAGCCAGGGAATATTCCATCGTCCGAACAGTTTCACGGGAATACTGCAGTAATTGCGACACCGCTCATCCTTGACCAACGCATCGAAAGCCGCGGTATCTCCGTTGATATCCCGGTATGCATGCGATAGGTACCCGAGATGGGTGAATGGATTTGAATCGGTTCTTCGATGATGCTCGTAAAAATCGGCAAACCGTTTGCGAAACGTCGTGATATTGAACTCTTCCGGGGTTTCATACATCGGAGAGGGTGGTTCGAGCTGTACCGGCACCATTATGACACTCACGAGATGAGCATAGTTCCGGCGCAGCCGTCGCGCGAAAATGCGATTCATTTCAAGATGTTTCCGCATTTCGCCCGGTAAACCGGTGGTCAGATAGATAAGTACCGGTATCCGAAACTCGGCGGTGAGCTCCATAACGGCGAACAACTCATCATTTGTATAGAAGTAACCCTTGTTTCGTTGACGGATCTCCTCAGAAGCGCTCTCCGGCGATAAAGCGATATATGATTTTTCTCTGATGAAGGTTTCCGCGAACGCGGCGATGAATGGATCATCAGGAAGCCCCCACGATTCGAATCCCATCCCGCATCTGATACCCCTTCGCCGTATTTCACCGAAGAGTTCACGGTAATAACCGCTGTCCGACGGATCCGGATCGAAACAGACGAGAAATGATTCGTAGCCGAACCCGACCGCCTGTTCAATCGTATCCGCAACCTTGGCAACCGGCAGAAACGCCGCCTTCTCCCGGTTGCAGATCTTTTTCTGCGCCCGTGCCCCCCCGCCGCAGAATGAACAGTCAAAATTACACCCGCGTCCTGTCATCAGCGGAAAAACGGATGCCGCACCGCCGACCTGTCGTCGACGGTTTTCTTTAACCGTGGCATTGATCGACCAGAGCATCGGTAGTTTGAAATAATCACGATACTCGGTATAATGCTCCAGATAAGAGAGGTTGGCAAAATCGATGTCCGCAAGTGCGTTGACATCGGTCAGGCTGGAAATGCCGTTATCGATGATCTCGCCGTTTTTACGGAAGACACAATTGGCAACCGCATCGTACCCGCCCCTATCACGGCATACCACACGGGCGAGTTCAACCATGCCCCTTTCACCGTCACCGGCGATGATGCAGTCGACCCATTCATATGAAACGAGAATTTCCCGTGAAAAAATACTCGCGGTAAATCCACCCAGGACGATAACGGTTTCGGGAGAAGCGGATTTGATACGCCGTGCGGTTTCAATCACATCGTATGCCTGATAGTGCCAGTGTAGAGATATGGCCACCACTCTGATATGGTTCGTACGGACATACTCAACAACCGAGAATCCGGTACCGAGAATCAGTTCAAGACCAAGATGTCTGATTTTCGCGGTGATGCCGTTTTTATTGACCAGATCGCAGAGGCCGAACACTCCCATCGGGATGTAATTGATCGACATCATTTCATCGAGCGGTTTGTACCAGCCCGACCGTTTGGGAACATGAACAAACAGTACTTCCGGTACGGCACCGGCGGTTCCCGACGCCGGCACCGTATCACGCTCCGATAGCATCATGCCGCCGCTTCCCCGCCCTTTCCTTTCGCAACTGCTTTCACCATCGATTCGTACATGTCACCCACCGTCTGGATGGTTGAAACCAGTGCCAGCGGCAGCTGTATCGCATACGTATTGATCATCTTCATCCCGACACTGAATACCCCCAGAGAATCGATACCGATATCGTTATACAGGTGCGTATCCGCCGTGAGTTCCTCTTTTTCCATACCCAGCCCGCCGGCGAGCGTGTCGAGAAAATGATCCCAGGTCAACTTTTCAGCCATTGTCTTCCTCCTGTAGTGCCGCGAGTTCCTCCCGCGCACCGTTTAACAGATAATCCACATTCAGTTTCCCCGCTCCCTGATGCCTCGGCAGCTGCGGTAGAAACCGTACGGCATCGGGCAGCATATAATTCGGCAGTGATTCCCTGCACGTCTTCATGATTTCCTTCTCGAGCCCTTCCTCTTCTCCTTCGGGTACGACGTACGCCCATATCATCTGGCCGTACAACCGGTGCGGTACACCGACCACCGCTGATTCCTTCACTCCGCTCACGGCATTGACGTGCTGCTGAACTTCCAGCGGAGAAACCGATTTTCCACCCCGTTTGATCAGATATTTGTTTCTTCCGAGTAGTACCATCGATTCGTTTCCGGTTTTCCGGGCGACATCACCGGTTCTGAACCATTCGTCGGTGAATGCCTGTGCAGTAGCCTCCTGATTGCCGAGGTATTCACGTACTACCGACGGTCCCCGTACCCAGAGTTCACCTTCGGTACCCTCGACGACGAGAGTACCATTCCCGTCACGAACGGAAATCTCGTTCGATACACCTTCAGAAAGCCTGAAACCTGCGGAATTGTCGCTTCCGTCAACATCCGGTTTCCGTACCATGAATACGGTCGACGTTTCAACGAGTCCGTACCCGATGGAACAGTACCGCAGATGCGGAAACCGCAGGTGCAGTCGTTTGAGCAGCGACGAAGAGAGAAAATCCATACCGGTCATTATCCCCTGCACCGATTCTGAAACTCGCGGGTCGACTGCGGGTATGCCGCAGATGTTTTCAAAGTAGGATGGCGGCGCGGAAAGCAGCTGCGCTCTCCATTTTCCCGTCAGTTCGAGATACGTGACCGGCGAGAGATTATCCGAAAAAATAAGATCGACCCCTTTGAACAGCAGCCCGGCACACACCAGCATCCCCGAAGTCGATAACGGAAACGCGATGGTCGAACGCCAGGTGTGCCCGTTTTCCGGAAGATATTCCGGTACCATCGCGAAGGAACATTGCAGTGCCGAGGAAATATTCCTCCGGTCCATCATAACGATTTTCGGAATCCCGGTGGTACCTGAACTGGCGGCAACCAATGCCGGCATACCAGGTGCCGTCGAAACGGCCGCCAGGGATTCATTCCCGGCGACCGGTGCGGAAAAACCACCATCTTCTTCGGCATCAAGAGCGATAACGGCAAATCCGGCATGCCGTCGGAGGGCTTCAGCGGCAAGGGTTTCCCGACCTGCCATTTTCGTTACCACCAGTGCCACGCGTGAAGATGAGAATATTCCCGTCTTCATCGGATCAGGAATCATCGGGAACAACGGTACGGCATAGGCGCCGATTCGCCAGACGGCGAAAAAGAGGGCAAATACTTCCGGACAATTCGGCAGTGATAATCCGACACCGGTTCCCGGTTTTACTCCATGATGCTGAAGATGAATCATATACTGATCGGACATTTTTCTGACTTCACCCAGACGTATTTCCCGGTCATTGAAATACATGACTGTAGCGTCATCGGTCCGGGATGCCGTCCATACATCATAGAGGGTGTTGAAATCGACGTCTTGTCTCATTGGTGCCTGCAGGCCTTTCATGTGTTGTGTGCAGTATTGATTTACTCAAAAAGAAGAGACATGCCGGTCCTGACGGACCTCAAATCATATCTTTTCTGATGTGCTACTAACATATCCCACCTATGACGCTCTATTTTATTTATAACGCCAGATTAAATTGCGAATATCCGCTCATCCCAAGCCCGCGAAGGATGAATTTTCATGGTTCGCCAAGCGCGGAGGATTACAGTATTCGCAATCAGGTATATCTTCGCATACAAAAGGTCCATAGGGCCGATAGGTCTGCAGCAAAAAATTCTGCACCTTTTTCAAGCTTCATAGGAGCGGCATGTCTATGCTCCCTTTAATAACTACTCCCCGTTTCACTTGCTCCACATCTTATTTCACCATCTGTTTCCAGTCCATGAGATATAAGTAAAGATCAACCTGCCGGAGATTGAACCGGAGATCACCTTATATACTTGAACTGAATTTTCCCGATATCTTTCGGTAATTCCTCCGTGACAACGAATCGGTCCGGAATTTTATACGACGACAGTTTACCTCTGCAGAAGCGAACCAGTTCACCGCCGGTCAATTGTGCACCGTCGGACGGTTGCACGTGTGCGACGATCATTTCACCGAATATCTCGTGCGGTTCACCGTTGACGGCAACTGCATGCAGACGAGGATGCGTCAGCAGGAACGCCTCTATCTCTTCGGGATAAATCAGGTTTCCGCCCCGTTTGATGATCCTTTTCCGGCGTCCCATCAATCTGATACGGCCATCGGGAAGACGGATGCCGCAATCGCCGGTATCGAACCATCGTTTTCCGTCACGAATAATGATTTTCTCGCGTGTCAGCGATATATTGCCGAAATATTCGAGGAGTACCGCATCGGTTCGGACCTGCAGTACTCCCGGTTCTCCTTCCGGCGGTTCGCCTCCTGCATCATCGCGCAGGATGACATCGGTGAACGGCATCGGCCGGAAATCATTGACACTGCAATCCGTATCGCATCGTGAATCCCAGACCGCCATGGTACCGGTTTCCGATGAACCGATGATATTCACTACCCGAATCCCGAAATCCCGGTAAAATTTCTCCGCCACCTCATCGGGAAGCAGTTCACCCGCGAAGTAGGCGATCCTCAGAGAATCAATCGCCGGTCGTTTGAATGCCGGATGGGAGATCAGGATCTTCGCCAGAGTCGCCGTCAACTGTACAACGGTCACCTGCTGCCGCTGCACGGTCCGGATGAACGATTCGGGATCGAAACGGGACTGGTAAAGAGCCGTTCCACCTGGAAGCAGCATTTGTACTCCCATTCCGAAACCACCCTGATGATAAAGCGGCATTCCCAGTAACATGATATCGGTCGGTCCCAACCCCAGATACACCGCCATATCCCTCTGTGACCGGTAAAAACCGGCATGTTCAACTGCCAGTATCTTCGGATTACCGGTCGTTCCGGAAGTGCATGCGTACATCAACAGCTCTCCCGGCTGTGTATTTTTCATGGCGGGAAGCGCATATTCCTTTGTGTCCGGCGGATACACGCCGGTTCGTGAAATCAACGGTGCCGTTTCCGTCTGCGCATCCATAACGATCACCGCTGTCGGGATTTTCATTTCTTCGGTAACCGCCAGAACATTTTCCCGCAACGGATTTGCCCGGTATGATCGCACGATACAGCACAGACTGAACTTCATCAGAATGAAAAACTGCTGCAGTTCCCATTCACCCGTTTGCGGATCGAGCGGTACCGGTCGTGCGCCGCACCGAACCGCCGCCCAGAATGCAATATACCAGTCAATTGAATTCGGCATGATGAGCGCGACACAATCACCGGGACCGGTTCCATGAAAAACAAATGCGGCGGCAAGACGTTCCACCTCATGTTCGAATCCACCGTAACTCAACCGCTCTCCGTCGACCATCAGCATGGTTTTGTCCGGATTGACCGTTGCATGGTTTTGTAGCGTTACGGAAATGGAATTCAGCGTATCGTTCGTCACCTGCTCCCCCCACTGTTTCCTACCGTCCGGTTCCGGTGAAAGCCTGGCGATGCAACCAGTCGGCAAAGCGGTGTTTGACCCAGTGCAACTGTTCACCTACCGGCATGGTATGCAGTACGGTGGAATATTCCCCGTGGCGGTCAGAATCATTTCCAATAACCAGTAACTCTTTATCATCGTTGGGAACACGACTAAAGAGTTCACGTGTACGTTCAAGCGACATCCAGTTGTCGTGTTTTCCGTGGGCAATGAAAAACGGACATTCAGGATGCTCTTCTTCCGCACACCCCATGACGGATTCGAACTCCGTTGGATTGATATAGCCGGTCTGATAAGTAAACCAATCACCCGCTTTGAACCATTGCGGTATCATGGAGATCGGAACGTCGGCGACAAACAGCGGAAACAGAACGGCACAGTACCGGTAGCCTCTGTTGAGCGAGGCCGCGCGGTAGGCGTAGCCGCCTCCCATGCACAAACCGGCGCATCCGACAGGAACGGTAGCGACAGCCTCATGTTCCGTTAGAAAATGCAGGCACGAAGAAAATGCGGCTTCGATGTGTTCGATACGACACTGTATCCCCCGTTCAAAAAGCGAAACTCCGCAACCGGGCATATCGGGTACCAGTACCGCAATACCTCGCTCCGCGACCGGCCGCGCGAGCATATGCATTTCCTCTTTGCAACTTCCCAGTCCGGAGAACAGGACTATCGCTCCCGCCGCCGCCCTTCCTGTGGGCGGAAGGTGAAGATACGCGGCCAGAGCGGTTTCACCATCGAGAGGAATATCGACCGGAAGTACCGGAAAAGAGGGTTTGTCGATCGATTCGGCATAGGTATCCCGGTATTGCAGATAGGATTCTTTTTTCTTTTCAGGCGACGATGTGTTGATCAGAAATGCGGCGAAACGACTCAACGTCGCATGCCGATACATTTCCAGCGAGGTGATCAGGTTGTTATCGTTACGGGCATTTACGGCAAGCGATTCGTAGAACCGCGCTTTTTCATCCCAGCACGACAGCCAGAGATCTTCGAGCTGTTTCGCATTACGCAGCACTACCGATTCCATCCGTCCGAGCACTTCTTCAAGGTCGAAGGGATTTCCTCCTCCGATGAGCAGTCGTGTCGCCACCGGGGTAAGCAGGTTGCGTATCGTCCACTGGTCAGTTGCCATGCTGCTGTCCGCCTCGTTCAGAAAGGATCGAATGAGTACTGACCGGTTGCCCGTCAATGAATTTCCAGGCGGAATGAGCATTGACAACCGGAAGATAGACATAAACACGGGAAGGATCGACCTGCTCGTAACAGTTGACGATATCCAGAAGCGCGCTGCACAGATCCCGGCTCACCCGTTCATCCGGCGGTGCGATACTCTGCACCTCGGCATAAACCGCAGGTTCCGCTGTTCCGTCAAGCAGAATATCGCAATGAATATAGTGCGCCAGCACACTGCAGACACCCGACCGGAGCAACCGTTCTACTGCATCGGAGGCATCACGCAGCAGTTCACGCCGGTGATCGGCCGATAGTGCGATATTCGAACGAAAACTGAGTACTGGCATACTTTGAAACTCCATCCTGATTCCAGTGAAACGATACCCTGCAGCCCGCAGTACCGGCAACAAAGGTTCGCGGAATATCGGTGATCCCCGGCCGGTTATCACCGGTCAATATATGGTGCCGTTGCACCGCAACCGCACAGTTGCAACTACCACACAGAGTGCCGGTTCATCTAATGCATTGTATCAGGAATTATTTTTATTTAATTCAGATCCAATTACTTACAGATATCAATAAGCAGCCTCTCTGTCGCTTCGTCACAATCACGAAGCTCCAGTGGTGTCCATTCCCTATTCCCGTCTCTGAATTTCTTCGGTATCTGGGTGGTATGCTGCTGAATTATTCGGGGGCGCCGGGTCCCTGAGTGAATGCTCCTCGAAACACTCTTCTTTTGTCCAGTAAAAATAATAACTGTCTTAGTAATCTGCACGAATGCTATAGTACCGATATGCGGTACCGTCTTCCCGGCGCACGCCGGGATCCGGTGGAATCAAGGTGGAACGCACGTTTCTCTTCGGACTCCGGTTTTCACCGGAATGACGTCGTGCATTCACTTCCAAGGCAGTTAATAACTGGATCAACACGGGTGAAATATACATTGTTGTGCTACGGCAGTGGTATTGCCCATCCGGATACAGGTACGGATCGGTCTGCAGATACGTCGACGGGGATAAAAAAGCTTTTCAGGCAGTAAATCAATGCGATTCACCCGCCCGCGGTTCCCGGTGCTGCGATGAGATCAGGTTATAAACCTGCGTCGATTCACCAGCCCCGCTTTTCCGGCAAGATAAATAATACGCTGAAAGAGAAATCTCGCGATTCCCGCTGCAATCTTCTGCAGAGGCGGATACAGGTTTTTCTGTCCGGTTGCCATGTACCACATTCTACTGCGCCGTATCGCTCTTCGGGGGTTAGTGTAATAGTCCCATTCCGCCCAGTACGGGAAGATGTTTCCTTCATACAACCTGCGTTCATCGGGAACATCCAGTGTATCAGGTGCAGAGGGTGAAGTGAAAAAGTATATACGGTGATCATCGTCTTCGAGATCAAACAGCGATGCAATATCGTCACGGTAGGTAGTACCGATGAGCCCTTCAGTATAGATTCCCAGGTTGACCTTTGCCTTTTTAAATGCCGGCAGAATATTCTGCAGATCTGCGGATCGATTGATGGTATCGAACTCGATAGTGGCATCGAGATTGAACCGGTGGCCGGTCAAATCGAACGGCCCCTTACTGTTGATGAAAAGAGTTACCTGATCAAATTTACCCTCGATCTGCTCAAGCAACATGATCAGCGTGGTAGTATCCATCACCAGCGAAGGACGTTTGTACAGATCGCGCATCAGTTCCGTTTGTGATGCCATACAGTACTCACACCCTTCGTGCGCGACCGGACATGCACCGCGTCCGGTAACCAGCATCGGCAGATGGTAACGCCCCCCTTTCGGAGGTACCCGCCAGCGGTATTCCAGCGGAGTCGAACCCGTTTGTTTCTCCCAATAACGGGGGAGCAGCGGAAGTTCGTCGAACTTGGTTTCCACGTCACTGTCGGGTTCAGGATATTCAGCCCATCGTTTCGCGTATTGCGGGAACCAGTCGAGATTGAACTCCATGGTCCTGAAATCCTCCTGCCGGAAACACCATGTCTGTTCATTTTCGAAATTTCTTCCCGTCATATTGGGAATTGTCTTCGGATCGGCTCCATCGAGAAACAGTGCAAGCGGCAGTTCATTATCGCCTCTGATGAAATAATCGACTTCATACGTTTTAAAGATATCCCGGTAACAGAGCTGGCTGTGCATGCCCCCGAAAAGTATCCATGCACCGGGGTTATGCCGCCGTATGAAACGGATGATTAGCCCGAACTCGTACAGCTCGATAAACCAGCTCAACTCGACAATAAAACAATCATACTGCCTGACGATGTCCGGAGTAAGTTCAAAGCTGTATATGCCCTTCACTTGTTCGTGATGATGTCCGAACAGCCATGCGAGTGGTGCGGAAAAAGTGAATTTATGGATAAGTGCGGGAATAATTACCAGTGCATTCATGTCACTGTTTTCCCGTGTGGAAAAAACATGGTCGCGTTCTCTTCAGATTGTTGTCAAACAGATGTGATGATTAGGGTAAAAAGCTCATAACAAGCTGGGCGCTGACCGCTACCGTCAAACCTGTAAAAAGTTCTAAACTATAATACGGCAGGAGAATTGACCAGTATTAGTGTTGTCTGACAGCTGTGGAATTCTGAATATAACGGAAACAACAGCGAAGCGGCACCCTGAAATACTACGTCATACCTGTTACAGAATTAAAAAAACATGTTCCAGATGGCAGTCCCGATCATCGAACGTGGTCGTCGAAACGCCATAAATGAAGAAGGGCTTTCGTACGTCTGGAAATAGCAGACGTCACGAAAGCCGGTTGAAATCGCGATGAGACGATCTACTTCTACTGGGCCATGAGACTATTCTGTTCAGCATCCACGCGTGAATCCTTGCAGAAGGTGCAATCCGAACCATAGAAAAACTTACGGTTCGAGGTGTCGTTCATCAGGAAAACCCTGAACCACGCGGCAGCCGCGCTGAGCGAGACACCACCTGGTCCCTGGTACACCCACCAACCGTGGTCAGAGTTAAACTCGTTGATGAAGAAGGCAGGCTGGTTCGTGACCGTTTTGAAGGTGTTTTTAACACCATCGCACGACACCGTGCCGTCTTTCCCGCCGCAGTAGAACAGCATCGGGGTGTGAACGCCGGAGAGAGGGTTGGTGCCGCAGATCGTGGCAAGGGCCTTGTAGCGGGGATCTGCCGCTGATTTGCACGTAGACATTCCGCCAAACGAGTGACCGAGCTGGCCGATCCTGGACGCATCAAGATGCTGGTAATAAGGGCTTTCCGGATCCTCATTCTGCTCTATAATCCAGTCCATGGCCACGATCGTGGGGAGAGGATCGCCCGAACCTGTGGCGGTGCTGAGTGGAGCCACCACGAAGAAACCGTGCGAGGCTAAATGTTCTATTATTGGTAAATACTGTCCACACCACTGTTGGTTGCGATCGATTATACAATCCGGGGGATTCTCTTCGGGGTTGTCCTTATACCCGTTGGCCCAAATAAGGATGGGATGGAGGTACCCGCTGGTTGCAAAGTTTTTGGGGTAGTACAGGTTGAGGCGTTTCTGTTTGTGGTAGATCGGATCATCGGCAATTCCCGCCAAAGGACCTACGTCCTTTTCGGACGTCACCTCGAACGGCCCCTTTTTGGTAGGATCGGCCGTGGGAAATTCCTTGCCGGCGGCTTCAGCCTCCAGGGTAATATTCTGTTCCTGATTTTCCAGAGAGGTAATCGCTACGGATTTTGTCTTGTAACCCGTTGCCGTAACTTTGAGAGTATCGACTGCAGCAGCCATTGCCGTCAGGCCGCTGCCGCTGTTAGCTGCAGATGTTGAATTGACGGTAGTGAGAGCATTCTGTCCCCCCAACGACATATAGCGAAACGATACTTCCGACCTGCCGATTGCAGCCTTGATAATAAGAACCTTTGCAGCCTGGCAGTTTCTTGAGATATCGAATCGGTACATCCCTGCAGCCGCATTCATGTCTGCTTCCCGCATGATAAGGTTTCCCTTTAAATCAAACAGTTCAACCTTCATGGGTGATTGAGTGCTCAGGGCGAATTGCAATACACTGTTTTTTAATGAAATATCATTTGATTGCGGCGCAATGACAGAGAGATGTTTCACCGAGGTACCGCTTGAGAAAGCATATTTTCCATCGGCACCGGTGGTATCCTTCATGTCTTGAACTACCAGTGACACAATTGCCCCGGAAATCGGGTCTCCATCGGAATTGGATACTACTCCCTGCAAGTTAATCGTTTGAGTACTTGCAGAAAAAACGGTTACCGCGATAACATAGAAAACATTTCTTAACATATGTCCCCCCACTGTTTAAGAATTTTGTTACTTATATAATCGTAATACTTTAGCTGAAAATAATCTTGCCTGTAAAAGCCGGATGAGAATCCCTGTGTAACATTACCAATAATATATATGAATCAGATTTAAAATGTTTTACCTAAACTGACCAAAAGTTATAATTTCGTTCCTTAAGCGATTAGAACCCAGTGCAATAAACTTTTTTTGCTAGGCGGAACGCCACAATTTTTTGCCGATGCAGATACACCGTTATTGATACCTTTTCAGAATTGGCTAAATTCCCGACGCTGAGGTTCTCGAAGCGATGCACTGAGTTGATCGAAGTGTGATCGGATTTCATTTTAAATTGGCTCATTTTGAAGGATTTATGAGCCCCCCCCCCATCCCAATGAACAGTTTACAAGTATTTTTGAATAGTAGTAATTAATAAAATAGATGTCTTCAGGACATAAAAACAAATCGTGGCGTTCCGCCTGCCACAAGTTGTGGTATCTGGAGTAACAGGAAATGGTAGCGTGAGAATTTTGTTCTACAAAAAATAAAAAATAAACAAAGTGAAACGATTTTAATTCAGTTTTGTCGTAGTACTCCCCTGTGGAACCAGTGATTTGCCACTTCGTTCCCTGCACGCAGGCTATACTGATAGTGGTGATTCTGTCATAATTCCGTTTACCCTCTCCCCGGCTTCTCCCGCCGACTCAGCTTCCGCATTTCCTTTTTAAGAAATCTTCCGGTTTTCCCGGCATGTAGCATTTCGAGTGAATCGATGATTTTAGCCAGCAGTTTTTTATCGTATGTCTCGTTTAACGTACCGTAAAAAGCGGTGGTATACGCGTATATCGCATATTCCGGTTGTCCGATGGCGACAAATGCGTCACCGAGCGCGGTCATGTCCTCCGCCTTGATTGAACCGTCGTACAACGAGGTGAAACGAGGCTCGATTTCCTTCATTATTACGCCCATTTTCGGGATAAGTTCCTTTCCCCCCTGATAGGCGAATTTGAAAAACGGATCGTACTCTCTGACCTTTTTGAAATAAGGAATCCCGCCGTGTGAATCCAGTTTCGTTTTTTTAACTCCCTCCTTCTCCTTGATGGTGACAAAACCTTCTTTCGGAATTTTCACCCCCAGATCAAGGGTCATGTACACCAGACCGATTTCATACAGTGCCAGCGGTGATGTCGGGTACAGGCGCAATGCCTTCTCATAGAACTCCATCGCTTTTTCAAAATCCCCCGCATCATAACTTTCTATCCCCGATTCAACCAGTTCGTTAGCGGATTGCGTGAGCTCCTGATACATTTTCAGAAACATGATCACATATTCACGATTATCCTTTGTCGTGAAAAACTTGGCGAAATGTAAATTGTAAACCGCTTTCCTCAGATACCCCTCACGCATCTGCAACAGTGCACGGGACAGCTGGATGTACGGCACGCTGTGCGTCATGACAAAAAACGCCTTCCAGTAATTTTCATTTTCAACGGTAACAGCGTCCGCCGAACGTTCCCTGAATTTCTCAAGATCGTGACCGTAGTTTACCACCGCCTCGTATTCCGGATTGACACCGGCAAGAATTTCCGCCAGTCTGCTGATCGCCGATTCGATTGCCGGCAGCTGTTTTATCAGAAGTGATTCCTGTTCATTCATGGTAACCCTCTGAGTCGAGCCGACCGTTCCGGTGATTTTTTTCGTTTTCCTGATGTCTTCGGCCATCGTCCGGTAGGTTTCCGCTTTTACGCTGTCGTTAAGTGTCCGATAAAGTTCTGAGAGGTTTTCGTAGGTTTCGATCAGTTCCGGGTGTTCCTTATCGCCCAATTCCTTTACTTTCATATCCCGTGCCCTGATCAGATAGTCCTCGGCAAGTTTCAGATTACCGAGTTTGCAGTGAGTTTTTCCGAGGTTGTTATAGGACGGTGCCAGATTCGGATCATCATCCTGCCAGTAGTTCGAGAAAATTTTCAATGATTTTTCATACAGTTCCTTCGCTTCGTGATAATCCCCTTTTTCGAACAGGCATTCGCCGTAATTGTTGTACACGATACCGATCGTGCTGCTCTGCTCACCCTGTTTTTTCAGCAGCATCGACAGCGCCTCGTTATATATCGCCGACGACTTGTCATACGCTTTACGGTCACGCTGGAAACCTGCCAGGCTCACCAGCAGCATTGCATACATCACGCTTTCCGCCTCCCCGTTTTCCTTCAACAGGCTCAATGTCGTTTCGAGGAGTTCAATCCCCCTGTCCAGCTGCGCCCTGGTCTGATATACGATGCAGAGGTTATTCACGACGCTGCCTATCTCACGCATCCATTTATCAGGTTCGCTTTTATAGGTATGATACACCTGCGTCAGCAGTTGCTCCGCCCTGTCGAAATCACCTTTGTTCATGTACACCGTGGCGAGATTGTTTTCAGCATAGGTGATCGCATGGCTGTTTCCTGCGGTATCGGCATACAGCTTCTTCAGTCGCTGCTCCATGAGCGAAATCGCTTCATCATATTTTCCTTTTTCAAGTAACGATCGTATCGCATCTTCGGTGCCGTAAGTGTCCTGATTTTTCGCGGCGTAAATGGAACTAACGGTAATCAGCAGGATCATCAGTATTTTCAGCATTTTATAACTCCGGGGTGGTCAGGTGCTGTCTCTCAGGCAATTTACATGATAGTGTACCATATAATGCATCATTCCGGCAATTACTACTCCGGTAAGTAAAATTACCGGTTTTCCCTTGAACCCGGCAACCCGGAGCGCGAAGTCACCGCACCCGTGCAACGCAGACAATGCAGAAACCCGGTGCAATGAATAGTACCGTTGTGCGGTAAAATCAACCGTTACTGATGTTTTCGAGATATTTTTCGCGGTAGAAGAAAAGTTTCGGATCGGTAACTCGGTAGTGAGCTCCACCGAATTTGAAGTCGCTTCTGCTCTGTGAGCGTATGCCGTAACCGACATGAACGTGGGGCCCGCTCGATCTGCCCGTCATACCGATGGTACCGACCGGTGTACCCGCAGTGATACTGTCACCCGCACCGAAAAACCGCTTGTCCATATGACAGAAAAAAATCACCATTTCATCTTTTACGATACCAATGGTTCTTCCCATCGATTCGTTCGTCAGCAGTACCGTTTTCCCGCTGATCGGGGCATATACCCGGGAACCCCGCTGTGCGGCCACATCGATACCGTAATGGGGCTGTCCGCCGCCGGTACCGCGCTCGCACCAGTCACCGGTGACATATGCGAAGGAATCCTCGACCATCTTGACAAAATACGAGTAGACGGGGATAAGCTGATTGCCCTTTTCGTTGGTAATCCGCAGCGGGGGATAAAAAGTGATCGAACAGCCTTCTTTGATTGCCTTCCCTTTTATCGCGGGAACGGTATCTTCACGGGTAAGGTTGTGAATGGTGATCACTTCATCCGCATAGTCGTTCACCTCCTGCCACGACGGAACCATCGCTCTGAAACGGCAGATTGCGTATTTGGCAAGTTTATGCAGTGATTCTCCTTCACGAAACGTATGCGTGAAAAAACCTTCCGTAGGAATGACCAGTTGCTGGGGGGCCACCGGTTTCGGCGGTTCAATGGTCATTCCCGGCCGGTGGGTTCCCACGATTCCCAAGAACAGGATGCATGCGGCCGCAACGATCGCTTTTCCGATATGAGCAGTCGACGTCCCGCCACGGTTGGATTCGGAACCGGTATTGAGCACATATTGCACCCTTTTCGCCAACTCGTCAAAAGCCTTGTTGACCTTACCGTATTGCTGGTACTGATACACCGACATTCCCTCATCCTGCGCATTGCGCACAATCGCCGATTCCGGAATTTCAAGATCAAAAATGATCGATTGCGGCAACAGTGAAACACCGCTGTTTCCCGTGAAGGTAACCTGTTCACAAAGATTTTCGAGAAACTTGCGGTTTTCGTTCATCGTGCGGGTTTTTCCGATGACTTTCGAATCCTTGCGACCGAACACCTCGTTTTTTATAATCCGCAACCTGGTCGACGGATACTGCCGCGCTAGATTTCGCACGTTGCAGAGGTAATCTCTGAGACTTTTAGTCGATAACGCATTAAGGGTTACCGGTACAAGATTGAGATCGCTTGAGAGATAAAGCAGACGCGTCAGGCTGTTCCAGACCGATGGTGTATCGAGGATGATATACTTGTAATATTCCCGGCAGATTGAAAGATTAAAAGCGAGGTTACTGAGTTGGAAACGGGAAGGTGTCTTGAACAGCCCTGTTCCCGCGGGAATAAGATCGAGACAGGGCTGAATGGTGACAACAAGGGAGGTTATCGCGTTGTTGCCGACGATGGCGCCGAAAAGTTTCCGTTCGACATGCCGAGCCGAAAAGGTCAGCTGCGAAAAAAAAGTGTTGTCCGCCGTACTGTTTCCGGTAGATGAGAACCGCTGTTCAAACAGCTTCCAGGAAGACTGGCGCTCATTTTCGACGTTGCTGCCGAGTGCTACCGTGGCACTTCCCTGAACATCAAGGTCGATGAGAAGCGTAGGGCCCTTCCGGGAAAGGGCTGCCGCAAGATTGGTCGCAACGGTTGATTTTCCGACGCCGCCTTTGATGTTTGCAATATGGATAACACCACCGTTGTCGGTGTCGGCGAATATCAGCGTTTTTTCGGTGAAGTCTCCCATACTGCAACTATGGCGTTAATCATGTTAAACCGACTCCACCAGAGATTCTATCTCGAAGGGTTTCGGCAAGATCCGGTCGTTTTCATGACGAGCACGATCAGGAAGATACGGCGCATCATCATCTGTATTATATAGTACGACAGGCAGTTTTTCAAGATGTTTACCGATACGGAAGTAATGATAGATCGACGATCCTTTCTTCCAGGTATCCATGTCGAGCACCACCATGTCGAAATCGTCCGTCTGCACTTGCTCGATAAATTCGTTTGAGGTGAAACATTCGGCGACGGTGTGCTGTTTCGTCAAAAGATCCTTGATCTGGTGACGCCGTTTGCGTATATCGTCCATCAGTAAAACATTCATGAAATCCTCCATTATTGTAAAGCGACAATTCGTCACTGTTTGTTACCGACCGGTTCCGCCACCGAGCATCGCCTTGAGAAATTCGGCATTCTGATGTTGAGCGGTCGCGAGCGTATCGTTGAGTATGTTATCGCAAAGTGCAATAGCTTTCGCGGTGTCCGACGCGCGATACAGCAGCGCCGCTTTCCACCGGAGCTCGGCGTGACGATAGGCGATCCGGTCATCCGTCAATGCCTTTTCGAGATATTTGAGTGCCGCTGCCGTATCATTTTTCATCTCATACGCCGTGGCGAGACCTTCCCAGGCCTGAGCATTGACGAATCCGGCATTCGTTCCCTTGCCGACCGCCTCATACCAGGTAATCGCCTCATCGTACCGTCCCTGCTGGTTCAGTATACTTCCGAGCATATAGGCACTTATGGTACCGGTAACCGTACTCCGGTATTTTTCCGCTACCGCCCTGAACTGGTCAATCGCGTCGCCGAGTTTCTGGTCGTTATACAAGACCATCGCTTTCCCGAATTCATTGCGCGCCTGACTGATACGGGAATTCTTGAAGTAGTTATATCCCGATACCAGCCCAACGATGACAACGGCGACCGAAAGCGTACCGATTACGGTACTGTTGTGTTTCTGCACCAGATCCTTGGTTTTCATCAGACCGTCGAGTACCGGGTCTTCACGCAATTCCTGCTTCTGTTTATTGTACTT
>JAFGHA010000220.1 GCA_016930275.1 Chitinispirillaceae bacterium | reverse complement strand
GTTGATTAAATATGAATTCAATTTAATCGAAAAACTGTTTTTTCCGCCGTTCTCTAACAATAACAACAGATTAAACAGATTAACCTCCACCAAATTGTCAGACGAATTATCAACATTTCATCACCTTTCACTCATGTACTCTGTCAAGAATAGTCGGTGTTGATAACATGTTAATAAGCTCTGCCACCCAGAATTGTTCCCTGTCATCCCCCTGGCATTACTGCCTGCAGAAAATCCACGATAAAATCGGCGCTCATAGCTTTGAAACCTGGTTTCGGGCGACGGATCTTCTTATCGATGGAACAGGTACAGCCCAGGTACAGGTACCGAACCGTTTCTTCGCCGATTTTATCGAAGAGCACTTCGCCGACCTCATCAGAGAAACCCTGCAGAACGCCGAAATCGAATTTGCAGCCCTTGCATTCATACCGGTTCAGAAAGACTGGAAAGTCATCGAACCGATTTCGGAAGAAATTGCCGAGGCAAGAACAAAAGAAGTCCCGGTTGTTGTCGAAAAAAAACGGGGTCAGTTCCACCCCAATTACCGGTACGATACCTTTGTCATCGGCGAAGGTAACCGCATGGCACATGCCGCATCACTCGCGGTCGCCGAAGCCCCGGGAAAGACCTCTTTCAATCCGCTCGTCATTTACGGCGGTACCGGTCTCGGAAAGACCCATCTTCTGCAGGCGATCGGCCATTATGCGCAAACCGAAGGAACCGCCGATCACGTCATCTACATGACCAGTGAAGAATTCACCAACCAGTATATTAATTATGTAGTACATAAAAAGGATTCGACCTCCTTCTACAAAAAATTCCGTTCCGTGGATCTTCTTCTTATCGATGACATCCAGTTTTTCAGCGGAAAAGTGGGAACCCAGAAGGAATTCTTCCGTATTTTCAACCGGTTGCTGCTGGAGAACAAACAGATCGTTCTTTCATCCGACCGGCAACCGGAAAAAATTCCCGATATGATGGACCACATCATCAACCGTTTCATGGGCGGGCTCATAACCGATATTCAACCGCCCAATCTCGAAACCAGAATGGCGATCCTGAGAAAAAAAGCTGAAATTGACGGATTGGCACTTCCCGAAGAGGTAGTCCAGTTCATCGCGGGTCATATCACCTCAAATGTTCGTGAACTGGAAGGATCGCTGATCAAACTGATCGCATCCTCGTCGTTCACCGGCCGCGATATTACACTCGAGGTTGCACAGGAGCTGTGCGGCGATGCGATTGCCCGCAAGGAAGAACGTATTTCGGTAAAATATCTACAGGAAATTACCGCCGAGGCATATGGTATCAGTCCGAACCAGCTTACGGCACATACGCGTAAACGCGATGTCACACTCCCACGATCGGTCGCGATGTATCTGTGCAAAAAATGGACAAAACAGTCCCTCCGGTCAATTGGTCTTGAATTCGGCGGTCGCGATTACTCCACGGTTCTGCACTCATTCAGAAAAATAGGGGCCGAGCTGGAAAACAATGTGGAACTGAAAGAGAAAATCATCATGCTGGAAGGATTGATCGAGTCCGTTCCCTGATCGTGCGGCCACATCCCGCCTCGTTGTAGACTTCTCCGGCTACGTATCGGTAAATGCCGCCACCGCCTCATCGACATTTTCATAAATATCGATTTTTTTCACCAGATTCGTTATTTCGAGCAGATTACGTATGAGCCTGTTGACATTGGTTATTTTCAGATCGCCTTTAAGCTGGGCGAGACGATTTTTAACATCAACAATAATGGCGAGGCACAGGCTGCTGACGTAGTTCGACTGCGCCATGTTAAGAACGATATTCACCTTGCCGTTCTCGATGAGATCATAAAACCTGCCCTTGAGTACATCGACGTTTTCCTGCAGAATATTTCCCTCGATTGCAACCTCCACCACATCACCATGTTCCATAACCTTGAAGTTCATATAAGCACCGGTGCCTTTCCTCCTATTAAGTTACATCGACTTCAGAAACGCGTCAACAATTTCCGGCGAAAAACGTTTTCCTTTTTCTCTGACAAGCTGCATGGCCGCTTTTTTCTCCGTAAGAACCCGATCCGCCGCCCGGGCGTGAACCATCCGGTCGAATGCATCCACGACTGCCACGATTCTGGCTCCGAGCGGAATCTCGTAGCTGGAAAGACCATGCGGATACCCTTTGCCGTCAAACCGCTCGTGGTGCGACAGGACAATCGGCAGTTCCTTTTCAAGGAATCGTATATCTCTAAGAATGGAAACACCCACTTCAGGATGTTGCTGTACAATTCTCCGTTCACGGGCCGTCAACGCTCCCTCCTTCTGCAGTATTGAATCGGGTATACTGATTTTTCCGATATCGTGCAGAATGGCTCCGAATTTTATCACCTCGATCTGTTCCGCAGGAAGCCGCATTTCACGGGCGATCGCCACCGCATACCGTGCCACATTACCGGAATGTTCGTGCGCGGAAGAATCTTTCGCTTCAACCGCCTTGACCAGTGCATCAGTCGCCTCGATATAGGCGCTCTGCATCTGTACGGAAAGCCCCCGGAACTTTTCACGCAACTCCTCCACACCGTACTGCTCCGCTCCCGACGCGGTAGTGATGACGTCCTTCCATACGCGCACCAGATTTCTGCCGTCCTTCTTCGCCTGATACATGGCACGATCGGCCCGTTCTATGAGTTCCTGCCGGGTTTTCACCTCATTCGTGCACTCCGCGATGCCGATACTTACCGTTGCTTTCACCATTGCGGAAGGATGTTCGAACAGTTCCGCTTCAATCGCATCGTGCAGTTTGAGGGCGAACTTGATCGCATTCTTCCGAGTCAGATTCGCGATAATCAGAAACTCCTCTCCCCCGTACCTTCCGCATATATCAACCTCACGGGAATTCGATTTGATGATGGCGGCGATACGCTTGAGCACGTAATCACCGAACTGGTGCCCGTAGGTGTCATTGATTTTCTTGAAGTGATCGATGTCCATGAGGAGACAGCACAATTCTCCTCCGTAGCGGCGTGTCCGTTTGTATTCGAAATCGAACCGCTGCTGCAGAAAACGGTGATTGTACAATCCGGTGAGCCCGTCGGTGATTGACAACTCGGTAAGTTCCCGGTTTTTCCGGTCGAGTTCCTCCATGAGCACCTTTTCCGACGCGAGAGCGAACCGCATCTCGTCGAGTTGCGCATGGAGTCTCAGTTCGTTCTGTTTCTGTTCGTTGATATCGGTAAGCAGTCCGACAATGCGCACCGCCTCTCCCGCCCCGTTGCGGATGGCGGTGCCGCGTACGAGTACCCACCGGTAGGTACCGTCACTATGCCGCATGCGGTGTTCGGAGCGGAAATAGGCCGTCGTTCCGGCGATGTGCACCTTCAGCTGACGATTTACTTCAGGAAGATCGTCCGGATGGACCCGGTCGAGCCATTCACTACTTCCGTCGGAGAGTTCATCGGGGCCGTACCCGGCGAGTGCTTTCCACTGCGGATCATAATATACCCGGTCGGCGGTCCGGTCCCAGTCCCAGATTCCATCCCGCGCTCCCGTCAGAGCAAGTGCGTGCAGGTTTTCACCGGGTTCCGAGAACCTGCCGGCGGGAGGTGAACGTGTTGCCATCAGCAGTAACCGCTTTCTGTTGCAGTAACGAATTAACGTGATTTTACATTTAAAAAAAAACGGGGTCAACCGCATGAGCGAAGCGTTTATTATTTTTAATTACCATGGAAAAGAAATGTTGCTGTCAATCGTCGGAAAAAACAGCTCCGGGAACCGGGAAACCCTGGGTTATGGAGACGGTTACCAATTCCGCCGGTACGGTCTGTATCGCTGCAACCCGCTGGAGTGCCGCCGATACCTTCGGTGCGCTCCGTTGCCGCCTGGGCGGATTCAGAATGAAATACACTATCGAACCGGGACTCTACGGTATCGGTACCCCGGATTCCGGATCGCCGGTATTTGTTTCGGCAAATTATAAACTCAGCTTTGATCATCTGCGCCGCTCTCTTTCGGGTAACAGCGGCTGGATACTCGTTCTCGATACACGGGGTATCAATGTCTGGTGTGCCGCAGGAAAAGGTACCTTCGGTACTAAAGAATTGATCGATAGAATCGAATCGTGCGGACTTGCTGCCATGGTGAAACATCGGAAAATCATCGTTCCACAGCTCGGAGCCCCCGGAATAGCGGCACATGAAATCAGCAAAGCGACCGGATTCAAGGTCGTATACGGTCCGGTTCGCTCCTCTGATATCCATGTATTCCTCTCTTCAGGTATGATCGCGACCCCGGAAATGCGCCGGGTGCGATTCGGAGTGCTCGATCGCCTCGTGCTTACCCCCATGGAGCTGCGACCTACACTCGGAATATTCCTGCCGGTGCTCGTTGCCGGACTTGCCTTTACCGGCATCGAACAAACGGGAATTCTCTTTGCATCAATTCGAGATAACGGTCTTCCTCTGATGATCGCCGCCCTGCTCTCGCTCTTTACCGGAACGATTCTCACCCCGATACTCCTGCCCTGGATACCGTTTCGCGCATTTTCCATCAAGGGGCTGATCACCGGCGTCGCGGCAATGGCATTTTACATTCCTCTGTCAACCATCACCGATCCTCTGCTGCAGCTCTTTTCGTTCTTGTTTTTTCCTGTCTACAGCTCCTTCTGCGCGCTCAATTTTACCGGCTCGACACCCTACACCGGTATTTCAGGAGTAAAACGGGAGATGAAATTCGCCGTACCGCTCTACGTTGCGGTATCGGTAATCGGCGGCGTGCTTCTGATTGCGTATAAAATCCGCCACTTGCTGTTCCCGGGAGGTGTAATTTGAACTATCTCAAGAACCTGGTGACCCTCACGTACGATCGGGCGGCATGCACCGGCTGCGGAAGATGCATGGAAGTGTGCCCGCACGGAGTTTTCATTATTGAAAACCGCAAGGCAGTCATGACCGACCGCGACCGTTGTATGGAGTGCGGTGCCTGCATGCGTAACTGTGCGTTCGGGGCTCTTTCCGTCGACAGCGGCGTCGGCTGTGCAGCGGCACTTTTTTTCAGTATGCTCACCGGAAAGGAACCCGCTTGCGGCTGTTCCGATGATTCTTCCGGCGGATGCTGCTGAAATGATACTATTTCAATTATATAAACGTAGTATCCGAAACTGAATATCCGGTTTAAGACACAAAACTACTTACAGGAGTTCCGAATGAATCAGTATAAAAAGATCTTTCAGTTACCGGTTCTGGTATGTGCGCTGGTGGCGATCATTGTATGTTGCTCAAAACAGAAAACCGAGCAGCAGATTCAAAACGATCAGCCTGAGGCGACGATAGCACCTGGAGCGGATTCAGCGGAAACCGCATCAGCCGTACCGGTAGAATCAGAAGAGCGGAATCCCCCGGTGGCCGCACCGCAGGAAAACGAGGCGCAAACCGGCGTTACCGATTCGACGACACCCCAACCGAAAGCGACTCCGGAAAAAAAAGATTATGTTGCATCGATCGGCAACCTTGACGATTTAAATGCTATTGTGGAAGGAACTCCCGGAAAGTTGCTGGTGTTCGATCTCTACGCCGACTGGTGCCGTCCGTGTAAAATTCTCGCGCCACTCTACGATTCACTTGCCGTGAGCCACGAAAAAAAAGCGAATTTCTACCGGGTTGATGTGCAGAACAATCCCGATATCGCGGCGGCATTCGGCGTTCGCGGTATTCCCTTTGTGGTATTCATGAAGGATAAGAAGGTGGTCCATGCACTTACCGGACTCAACCCAAAGGAATCGTATGAACGGGTGCTCACCACCTGCGGTGCGGCGGTATCGGTGGAAGAGTGTACGGATAAATTGAATAAACCGCTGTGATGCACCTTCCGAAAAAACATGGGTTACTTCGCCGGGTACTGCCCGCCGGTCTGTCGATCACGAAAAGGTCTTCCGGCCGCAATAGTGAATCCACTCTCCGGAGAATCCACCGTTTTTTCGAGCAGATGAATTTTGTAGGTATCGAGGTTTCGATGATCGACCTCCCTGAAACCCAGTAACGTATACCCTTTCAGCAGACGTGTTGAGCAGGTTCCGTAGGTTACCCTGATTTTTTTTCTGAGCAGTTCGGCATGAATATAAGCCCCTAATTCGAACATTACAGGATGCTGCTCAGCAAATGACCGTGTATTGAAAATCGCCAGTCCTTCACAGATTCCCGGGCGTGATTTATCGATCGTGAACCCGATTTTTTCCAGTTGCATCGGAGCGTAGCAGTTGTAATTAATCGCCGCACCGGCAATGATTCGTCCATCAAACCGGGCGATGAACACATCCATATCCCGGTAAGGGATACACAACCGCATACGACGTTGCACCATATCCACCTTGCGCAGCCGCGCAAGTACCGGATTATCCAATGGATAAAAAGCTCTGAAAAGACAACGCTCATACTGTTCAACCGCATCCGGATCATTCAGGTCCAGAAGCATGTACTCCAGTTTTCCCATCCGATTTCCATTTCCAGGGGATTTTCAGAAAAATAACTACTAAAATTACTATCCCGCCATCGATAGCGCACCTGAGAGCTTGTTCTGGCTGATTGCGGCGTCTGAAAGTATTTTTATATTCTCTACACTTCATTACATCAGCAGAAAGGGTCATCATGTACCGACGTATCATGTGCCTGTCAGTTATTCTCATCGCCGGAATTTTCGTGGTCTCCAACGGTCAGTCGGCGGTAATCAAACCGCAGGTCTCCATCATGACCTCCAAGGGTGAAATCGTTGTTGAACTCGATTCAACGCGGGCTCCCGGTACCGTGAAAAACTTTCTCGAATATGTCAATTCCGGCTTCTACGAAGGAACCATCTTTCACCGGGTCATCAAAGGCTTTATGATTCAGGGCGGCGGTCTTACTACCGATATGAACAAGAAAGCGACCCGTGAACCGATCCAGAATGAAGCGACCAACCGCCTTTCCAACCGACGCGGGACCATCGCAATGGCGCGTACCGGTGAACCTCATTCGGCAACCGCCCAGTTTTTCATCAATACGGTTAACAACGACGGTCTCGATTATAAGAATCAGTCCGTAGCCGGCTGGGGATATTGCGTATTCGGGAAAGTCATCAAGGGAATGGATGTGGTCGATGCGATCGAAGATGTACAAACCAGCTCGAGCGGTATGATGCGCGACGTTCCGGTGAAGCCCATCCTGATTACCAAAGCGTCGGTGGTAAAGGCAGCGGCAGCCAACGAAACGAAAAAATAACCCGTCATTCGTATGTAGGGGCGAAAAATCTTTCGCCCTTACCTGCTTGCGGATAAAGGGTTGTTAGTCCCTACCGTATTCACTTCCCCTGCTGCCGCACAAACGCATCCATCAGATCGAGAACAGGAATACCTTTATTCCGTGCAATTTTCGCCAGGGCTTCATATTCAGGTTTGGTGAAGGTAATCCCGTTGAAAGAACACTCCTTCGCCGAACACGAGGTCCCCTCAAATTCAACGGCAGTTGTCCGTCTGTCGGCGGTTACCCGTTCTATCCGCTGCACGCGCACCCCGAGCGTACGGGTATGCCGCATGATCAGACCGGTTATTGCAGTACCATCTTCAACCCGTGTCATGACCGACAGACGGTACCCCGGTCGGCCCTTTTTCATATATAACGGCAGCCAACTCACATCGAGCGCTCCGGATTCGAGCAGAACCCCGGCGACATCACCCATGATCTCTCCGGAAACGTGATCCATATCCGACTCCAGAAGCAATACCGTATCGAAAGTCTGCATACCCGTACCACTCCCGGTTTCAAGTAAAATCGCACGGATGAAATTCGGGTGTTCGCTGAATTCTTTACTGCCGCATCCGTATCCGGTTGCACACACCGTACCGTTCCAGTTATCGGGAAGCTGTTCTCCCAACGCGGTGAGAAGCGCGGCTCCTGTCGGTGTAAGCAATTCGGTGGGAATCTGCAGCGTTGCATGCCTGAACCCTTCGATCATGACGGCAGTGGCCGGAACCGGAACCGGCATGACACCGTGCGCCGATTGTATCGTGCCGTATCCGTCGGTCAGGGTGGAAAAACGGATAGTATCGACTTTGAAATAGTCAATCGCCATGCAAACCCCGAGAATATCGACAATTGTATCGAGTGCTCCCACTTCATGAAAATGCACCTGCTCCCTGGGTATGCCGTGTACCTTCGCCTCCGCATCGGCAAGCCGGTTGAGCACGGCTTCGCATCTCCCGTAAACAGCCTCGGAAACCCCTGCAGCCCTGAACAGTTCCAGAAGATCATGAAGATGCCGGTGTACATGTGAATGGCCGAGCTTCGGCGTAATTCTGGTACACCGGATTCCGCTTCGCGAAACCTTCTCGACAACCAGACCGATTTTCTCCACCGGCAGTTTTGCGAGCTGTTTTTCAAGCTCCTCCACCGGAAATCCCATATCGATAAGCGAGGCCAGCAGCATATCGCCTGCTGCACCACAAAGAACATCAAAATACAGAACCCGCATATTGCACCTTTTTGCTTGAGAGGCTCATGATGTAATTTTTTGAGCTGATCCATACGACGGCGGAAACCTTCGTTGCCGTATGGTACAAAAATATATCGGCGTTTTTCAAACGGGGTCGATTAACGATCAGACAGTCAATTATCACAGGACGGGTGGTTGAAGAGCAGAAGAATTACTTTGTGGTCGATACTGCAGAGGGTTCCTTTCTCACCACCACCAGCGGTTCCTTAAAAAAACAACGGAAAAAACCATGCACCGGAGATCTGGTTGATCTCACGATCATCGACACCGATACCCGCCGCGGGGTAATCACGACGATCCGGAAACGAACCACCTACATAAAACGTCCGGCACTCGCCAACTGCTCCCTGCTGCTGTGCCTGAGCACGTTCAAGGAACCGCCACTCAATCTTGAAACCCTCGACCGCCTGCTTGTTTACGCCCTCCTGCATGAGTTGCAGCCGTGTGTCGTATTCAATAAAGCGGATATACTTTCAGATGATGAACGTGATGAACTGGAAAGGGTCGCGGATGTCTACCGTCATGCCGGACACCCGGTAGTTACCACCTCGGCGTTCTCCCGTGAAGGACTCGATGCGTTACTTGACCTCTGCAGTGGCCGGCTTGCCGCATTTGCCGGTCCGAGCGGTGTCGGAAAAAGCACCCTGCTTTCGACCATTTTCCCGGATATCGATTTCCGGATCGGCAATCTCAGCTGCTGCGCCACCCGGGGAACGCATACCACGACGAATGTCACCCTGCACCCGCTCGGTAACAAGGGTTATATTGCCGATACTCCCGGTCTCGCATGGATCGATCTTCCCGCCGTTCCCGAAGAGAATATCGTATTCTGTTTTGACGAGATTGCCCGTAACACCGGTAAATGCAGGTTCAACAACTGTATTCACGACAATGAACCAGGATGCGCTGTAGATGAAGAGGTGAAAAAGGGTATTATCGCGCCCTGGCGCCACGCGCACTATCTGAAATTCAGGAACGAAATGATAGGAAAAAGAAAACAGTACCGGTAATTACCGTAGCTCTTCCCGGGAAAAATGCAGGTGTAAAAGAAAAAACGCGAGCAGCACATACAGTCCCACATTGAAAGCCGGATGCACGGGACCGGGAATGTGAAAGGGAGCGTCCTTGATACGTGCGACACCGTAATACTGGAGTGCCGTCATTTTCGGCCAGATAATCCGCCAGAGGGCAAGGGGTGCATCCGATTTCTGCATCTGTTCCATAATATTCTTCGCCGTTTCCGTCTGTAGTGCCATATAGACGGTATCGCTGATATATCCCACCAGCCAGATTGCCGCCGCGAGCAGTGCCGCGGCAATATCGGGAATTACCTGTGCGAGCAGAACCACGATCAGTACGGCAAAAAGAACATTGAGGGAAACCAGAAACGACGCCGGCAGAAAGAATCCGATCCGCCCCCCTGTTTTCATGAGCATGATAATGTATACCGTAGCATGCAGAATGAGGGTAAGACCGTAGGCAATACACCAGATACCGCAACACTTGCCGATGAGATATTCGATCCTGCGCACCGGGCGCGAAAGAATCGCCACCACGGTACCATCGGTCCGGTCACGGCGAAGTACCCGCATCCCGAGCAGAATTCCCACGAACATTCCGGCAATCGCGACAATGTGGAAAGCGACCAGTGATGCGTTCCATCCGATCGTCGCCCCGTCGAGCTTCTGCCCGTTCACGACGACCTCGTTATCGAAACACCCCCTGAGCAGAAATACAAACAGCACCGCGGCGCCACTGAGGGAATAGACACTCTTGTGATGTAGTTCATCGTGGAGGGTGGAGCCGGTAACGGTACCAATGTTCTTCAACGACAGCATACTGATTATTCCCGGAAGAGTTGTTCAGCATCCGCGCCGTGCGACCGACGACCCGGTAATTATGGAAAATAATTGTTACCGGAGACCACCGGAGTACTTACTGTGGTTTCGGCAGTATCACCGGTTTCCGGTTATTCCGACCGGATTCGTTCCCCTACAAAGTGAGCCATTGCCATGTTCCCGGCAGCAATGGTAGAATACCAACATGCGCCAACATGAACGTCGACAGTTCCCACGTATCGAGACCGATGTCACGGTGGAAGTATACACCTCGCCGCATCATACAGCCGAACCGGAGGTTGCGGAGATATGTTCGGTTATCAACCTGAGTGAAAGCGGTATGCGGTTTTGTGCGGGACGACGTTTTGAACAGAACAAACTGCTGCGGCTGACGTTTCTGCTCCCCGATTCAATTATTATCATACGGACCGATGCCCGGATAATCCATCTTCAGAAACGTAAAGGTAATACCTGTGACGTGGGGGTCGAGTTTTCCAATATCGGTCTCCCCGACCGGAAAATCATCCGTCACTTCGTTGAAAAACATCTCAAGAGTATTCCCGGCTGAACGTACCGGAGTATTCCGTGGGGGATGAACCGATTACTTCTTTTTTCCTGCTGACAACCGGTACCTGGAAGTTTTTCCGGCAGGCGTGAGACCGTCGTATTTTTACCTTTGTCTCCCCGTCTTTTATCAATCCTCCATCGCTTTTACAAGGTACTCACGCACCTGCTGCAATGCCCTGGACGGTAGCGACGCATCGACCTCCATACCTTTCACCTGATGTGCAAACCAGGTGATCTGCCGTTTGGCATAGCGGCGGGTGTTCCGCTTAATCTTAGCTACCGCATCGTCAAAGGACGCTTCCTCCTCAGTTGCAAATAATTCCTTGTACCCGACGCACTGGAGACCGGGGGTCTGACGGTGATATCCTTCCGACCGGAGACGCCGGAACTCCTCCAGTAAACCTTCACGCATCATGGCATCCACACGATTATTGATCCGTTCGTAGAGCATGGCTCGATCCATCGTCAGCCTGATCACGATAAACCGCATATCCGAAGGAGGAGTCCCCTCCTGAACATGATCGGCCATTGCTTTACCGGTCTGCCTGAAGAGTGCGAGCGCCCTGATGATGCGCTGGGTGTCGTTCGGATGAAGCCGGGCGGCCGTGGCGCGATCGACGGCGGTGAGTTCCCGATGCAGCGCGTGGGATCCGTGGATACGGGCGTAACGGGTCAACTCTTCCCTGACCATAGGGTCGGAAGGTTCCCGTTCCGTCTGTCCGGTCTGCAACGCCCTGAAATAAAGTCCGGTTCCGCCGCAGATCATTACCGTTCTTCCCTCCTTCGCGCGGTTGCGGATAATCGTTGCCGCCTCATCGGCGAACCGCCATGCACTGTACTCCTCGGAAGGATCCAGTATATCGATGAGCCAGTGTTGTACCGACGCCCGTTCCGCCACGGTCGGCTTCGCCGTACCGATATTCATGCCGCGATACAACTGACGCGAATCACAGGAAAGGATATCCCACCCCGTCGCTTTCGCAATTGAAAGCGCTACCGCACTTTTTCCAATGGCGGTTGGACCGAGCACTACCGGTACGGTAATCGACCCGCAATTTCCGGAGCTTGCCGTTTTGCTGCTGCAGGGGATATTTTTAACAATCATAGTATCAACGACTCAACCTGCCAGGATCATTGCGTGCGTTTGAAACCCGTGGCCGTTTTATTTTCCGGTACATTACTGCTTCTGGCACTGCTGATCGGGCTGAAAAGCGGTTTCCTCCAAAAAACTGCCCTGTCCGCGTATTCTTCCATCGCCTCCGCATTGCACCTCCCGCAAAACAGTCACGGTGCACTGCCGCCAGGAAGCCATAAAATAGAAAATATCATCCTGACGCAGCTGGCAAAATTTGAAACCCCGGAATCGGAAGTTTCAATCGATCATCTGCTCGAAGATTCGACCATCGTCATCGATGCCCGTATTCCACGCGGAAAACCGATTGAATGGATTGTCATGCAGCTCTGCGCACCGGTCGGAGAGGCCGGATATCACGTGGAGGATTGCATCTACGACGAGCAACCGGTACGGTGTACCATCCGTCTGCGCACCGAAAAAAAAGGAAAACCGTCAGTCAGAATAAAGCTCAGCCGTGCGCGACGGTACTTTTCAAGCTCCGCGAAAATGGCGATTGTCATTGCCGATTTCGGCTTCAAAGCGACGACGACCACCGTTGAATTTCTCTCCTTCCCCGAACCGCTTACCGTTTCACTCGTCAGTTCAAAAAAAATGTCGACCTGGACCGCTCAGATAGCCAACGAATACCGTAAGGAAATCGTGATCATGCTGCCCATGGAACCGCTCTCCCGATCCTACTCCGCCTACACCGACAAAGCGGTAATGATTCACTATCCGCAGGATAAAATAAAATCGTTGCTCCGCACCACGACTGAATCGATTCCCTGCTATGCCGGTTTCACGAACCTGTGCGGCTCCCGGGTACTGGAAGATACGCCGGTAATGCGTATCATTCTCGGGGAACTGAAAAAAGATCACGGATACTTTCTGATCAACCCGGTATCGCGCAAATCGGTTGCCGCAGGAATCGCCCGTGAACTTGACGTGCCGTACCGCGGGATCGACATCGTTCTTGACAGTGCGGCATCGAGTGTTTCGACACTCGACGACACGCTGCACCATGCCGCAATGATCGCCCAGAAAACCGGATCCGTCGTACTACAGGGCAGGGCCACATCACGTTTCATCACGACACTCAACGAGCAGCTTCCGTATCTGCAGGAGAACGGTATCAAGCTGGTCTACCTGTCGGAAGTGGTACACCATCCGCAGGACCGGGACGAAAAGAACAAGGTTGACCGTAAATGACTGCAGGTTGTAGTTTGGAAAACAACAAACAGGAGTTGCTCCTGCCGGCAGCTGAACGGTCTTCCGGAAAATACACCCGAAACGATTTCAAGCTGCAGTTATCCGTCTGACGCTTGACATTCATCAGCAACGCAGTGGTTCCGTCTCGTTCGCAACCATGCACATCACCAACGGACACGAGCATGTTCCGTGCAAGGAGGAAAGATGACGACCTTAGGTGTCAATATTGATCATATCGCAACCATCCGCCAGGCCCGCGGCGGCCATGATCCCGACCCGCTGCAGGCGGCGGTACTCGCCGAACTCGCCGGAGCGCTCGGCATCACTGCCCACCTGCGGGAAGACCGGCGTCACATTCAGGATCGCGACATCTATCTGCTCAAACAGATTGTCACCACCCATCTGAATATGGAAATGGCGCCCACGCAGGAAATAATCAAAATCGCCGTTGACGTTCTTCCCTATATGGTAACCCTGGTACCTGAACATCGGCAGGAGCTTACCACCGAAGGCGGGCTGGCCGTGCGTGAGAAGGAACGCGATCTCGCCAAAGCGATTGAAACCTTCAGGGACCATAAAATTCTGGTAAGTCTGTTCATCGATCCCGATATCAACGAGATAAAAGCGGCGAAACGTGTCGGTGCCACCCATGTGGAACTGCACACCGGGTACTACTCGAATGCCACTGATCCACTCTCCGTTGCCGAAGAACTCGGTAAACTCAAGGACTGCGCACTTGTCGCCAATAAATACGGCCTCAATCTCAATGCGGGTCACGGTCTCAATTACCTCAACGTCGGTCCGGTCGCCGAAATCGACGGTATGCAGGAGCTTAACATCGGACACGCCATCGTGGCGAGATCGTCACTGATCGGTATGGAAGCCGCGGTACGGGATATGGTGGCGCTGCTGTAAAACGCCGGACAGCCGACCGGCGAATGGCAGGCACTCCATTACAACCAGCTTTGCCCGTCTCCTTCCTTCTTGCATTTTTCCCGCCGTATTGGTATTCTTCCACCATGTTGCCACACCCGTCACGATGAATTTGGCCGTTATCCTATGAACAGTGACCGTCACCCGCTTTCGCCGTCCGGTGATCTCGGCGGAATCTCATCCGACAATCCGGTTCGCCGCAGTGCACTGGTATTCAGCCTGTGGGACGGTATTTTCGCCAATGTCATGCTGGCACTAACGGAAACTTTCGGTATCGCCGCGGCGGTGTTTCTGAAAGCTCCGGCAATCGCCATCGCCATGCTCGGAAGTCTTCCGTTGCTGCTGAGTTCCATCGGTCAGTTGCTGCTCCCATTTGTCACGGATCCCGGCAACGGCAGAAAACGGTATGTCCTGCGCGGTGTTTTACTGCAATCGATATTTCTGTTCTGTACGGCGATGAGCGGCTTTCTTCCGCCTCCGCTTCGCATCTGGAGTTATGTACTCCTTTTCGCATTCTACGGTTTCTTCGGCAACGTGGTATCGGGTTTCTGGATAGCATGGATGGGAGATCTTGTTCCGCAGGAGATACGGGGACGTCATTTCGCGTGGCGCAACCGGATTTTCTCGATTACACAACTCGTCTGTGCGCTGATCGCGGGACTCATCGCCCGCCGGTATTCCACCTTGACCGCTCACTGGCTGGTTTTTGCCGGGATGTTCATTGCTGCCGGTATCGCCCGTACCCTTTCCGTCCTGATGATGCACCGGCAGTATGAACCACCGGTACCGGTGGTACAAGAACACGGAAAACTTCTCGAAGTTTTCTCCCATACGAAACCGTTTCTTTTCTATTCGGTTGCTGCCGCACTTGTTCAGGGAACCGTGGCAATCGCCGGACCGTTTTTCAATGTGTACTACATCCGGAATCTGCATTTCGACTATTTCGCGCTGTCGTGCGCAACTGCCGCCACCGTGCTCGGTACCATTATCGCACTTCCCTTCTGGGGTAAATTCGCCGACACATTCGGCAACCGGACCGTGATCATCATTACCGTACTGCTCATCGCCACGGTCCCCCTCCCCTATATCGCCTCAACGAGACCGTGGCATATCTGGGTGCTTAATTTTTATACCGGCTGCTGCTGGAGCGGGTACAACCTGAGTAATTTCAACTACCTGCTTCTGGCAGCGGGAAAAAAGAACACCGAGCACCACATTTCATTCGCCGTTGCAATAACCGGTATCTGTGTATTCTGCTGCAGTATGTTGGGCGGTTTTCTCGCCACCCGACTGCCGATCATCTTCACCTGCAGACTTCATTCACTATTCCTGCTCTCTTCGGTTATGCGCTTCTTGATTTTCGGTCTCTTCATCGTCCGCTATCCGAAGTACGAAACGACGCTCCATACCACACTCGAAGTATTTCACCAGATTCCCGGTTACCGTGTCGGAATCGGTATGCTACGCAACAGTTTCAGGGCCTTCAGAGCGAAGTAAATAGCATTGGATGGTCTAATTTTGCCTCACCCCGATCCCTAAATGGTGGTGCTGAATGGGTGAGGCATCACAGAAAAACAATTTTAAAAGCCACCGACCCTCCAATCGGATAAATTTTTCATATTCCCAAAAAAAACTGCTAAAGTTTTCAAAAAAACAACCGATAAATTAACTGGGGAAGTTTTACAGTTCGTAACACAAGGGAGGTGTTCCATGCAGATCGGAGGAACCGGGAGTCCGCTGTTTTCCGCTGGCACGCAGAAAACCGGCAATGCACTCAAAAAAACCAATCGCCAGCTGGAGAAAATTCTTGAGCGTCTCTCCACCGCGCAGCGCATCAACCGTGCATCGGATGATGCCGCCGGGTTGGGCGTTTCGGAAATGCTCAGGACCAATATCCGCGGCTATAAAATGGCATCAAGGAACGCTCTGGATGCCATGTCGGCACTCAATATCACCGATGGCGGTGCCAACGAGATTTCGGACATGCTGCAACGGCAACGGGAATTAGCCGTTCAGGCGAGAAACGACACCCTAACGGACAACGACCGGCAGTCGCTCGATGCGGAGTATCAGGCGCTCACTCAGGAAATCGACCGTCTGGCACAGAGCACACAGTACAATCGGCAGAATACCTCAAACGGTACGGAGCTCGCCTCGGGTAATGCCCAAATACAGGTCGGTGCCGACGCTGGCGACCAGATCGCCCTTCCGCAGATCGATTTTTCAACCGCTACGTCCGGTATCGCCGGCACGACGATCGCCACATCGGGAGGAGCACAGACTGCATTCGCTGCGATTGATATCGCATTGCAGAATCTCAATCAGCAGCGTTCGACCGTGGGAGCGACCATCAACCGGTTCTCATCGGTCATCAACAATCTGGACAACGCGATGGTGAATACTCAGGCTGCCGAATCGGTACTGCGCGATCAGGATATGGCCCAGGGAGTTGCGGAACTGGTGCGGCAACAACTGCTCAACGAAGGCGGGATCTCGGCGTTTCAGCGATTCAATGAGATAAGCCGCAATCATATCATGGGCATACTCGGGTAGTACGAACCGTTAACCGGAAATCAGGTTCTCATGACGGCGTCGACACCCGACCCCTTTGATACCTATTCGCGTATGCGGATCGAAACCGCGTCGCATTCACGCGTCGTGTGCATGCTGCACGACCGGTGCGCGCTGCAGTTGCGTCAGGCAAAACAGTTTCCCGACGAGCGGCGGGCGATGCTTGATAAAACGCAGAATATTCTGGTGCTGCTGCAACATGCGCTTAAACAGACCGACGCCACTTCCCGCAGTCTCTACCATCTGTATGATTACTGTTATTGCCTTCTGGAAAGCGGCAGCGACCGGGAGATCGCCAATGCCTACACCCTTTTGAATACCGTGCGGCAGACGTTCAATTATCTTCAGAAACACCCGGGATGATTCTTCAGATTTAGACAGGGTGACTGGGAGACGAGGTGAACGGGAGAATTCCCCAAGTCTCCACGTCCCCCAGTCGCGTAGTCTCCCCGTCTTATTAATTCTCACTACTGTCTCAACACCTCCTCCACCCGGTCACCTATTTCCTCGGGTGTCACATTCCTGCAGTCAATCGTATGATCCGCATACTTCCGGTAGAGCCGTGTCCGTTCGTCAAACAGCTGCCGGAACGTCTGCCACGGCGGTTTCGCGATTCCCCGGGTAGCGAAGTCGGTGATCCGCCGTTTTACCCCGTTTATTCCCAATTGAAAATAGACTACGGTTCCCCGTTTTCCCAGATACTCCATCGCCTTCGCACTGTAAACGGCACTGCCTCCGGTCGCAATAACCGCCTCCCGAACCCTGAGAGAACAGATGACTTCCTCTTCGACCGCACGCAGCTTCCGGTAGCCGTGCAGATCGAGAATGTTCTGCAGGGATTGCTTTTTACGGTGCTGAATAATGATATCGGTATCGACAAACCGTTTTGACAACCGTTTTGCGAGCAGCACGCCGACAGTGCTTTTCCCGGCACCGGGCATTCCGATAAGAATGATGTTTGATTTTGAGGGCATTTTCCTTTTATTCCCCGATGAGAATCGATTTGATCCATTGTCGCGTTCTCCCTCAAAATACCATTCGCACCGGGAGAGTGATCAGATACCATTTCCTCCCTGCCCGGCCAATGCATATATTATAACTGTTCAGGTACCTTAGTTGTCGATTCCGCTCATCCTAAGCACATTCGACAGGCTCAGTGTAGCACCTGTCGAAGGATATAGCGGAACAAGAAATGGGCTCATGGTTCGACAAGCTCACCATGAGCGTACTGCAAATATTGATTCGCAATACCTGAGCAGTTACAAGAAATCAACAGTTCCACCTTTTACGGAGCCGACAGAAATGAAAGAGGTGGTGGACGAAATCCTTGCCGCTGAAAAGAAGGTAGAGAGTCTTCTCTCCGAAGCACGGCAGCAGGCTGCGAAATTACGGCAGGAGAGTGAAAACGAAGCTTCGGCACTGGTTGCTGCAGCGCAGGAACAGGCGCAGGAGCTCATCAGAACTACCGTCAGCGAGATCCGGACCGTAGCGGAACAGACCCGTGAACAACGATTTACCGAATTCCGGGAAAAACAGCGGATTCTGCTCGAACACAACCGTACTGCGGTTGATTCTCTGGTTGACGGCATCGTCGCACTTATCACCGCATCCGGTAAAACAGCCCAGGTAACTGCCGATGATCGCTGAAGTAGGCAGATACGCACTGATCAACGCTAAGCTCCGTGCCCGTATCAGCAACATGCTCTCAGATGACTTTTTCTCATCGCTTATCAAATGCCGCACCGCCGGCGAAATGCTCCAACTGCTGCGGGGAACCCCTTTTGCCGAACTCGCTTCGGTGTATGAACAGACCGGCGACCTCAAATCGGTCGAACTGGTACTCTATAAAAAAGAAGCCGGACTCTTCAGAGAACTCGAACCGTATCTGCCACCGCGTGTCATCACCGTGGTACAGGCATTTGCTGCCGGCTATGAGATTGAAAACCTTAAAAACGCGCTCCGGCTTTTTTTTGACCATGTATTCCGTAAACGGTCGATTGACGACGCAATACATTACCTCATGCGTGAGCGTATTCTTACCGGCATTCCCTACGAAACGATCATCAACAGCGTCTCGCTCGACGAAGTGGCGAACGCTCTCGCCGCCACACCGTACGGGGGAATTGTCGCCACCGCGGCACCCGAAGTGGAACGCATGCAGTCACTTTTTCCGCTGTCGGTGGCATTTGACCGGTACTATTACCGCCGGTTGACCGAAGCGGTCGCCGACCTTGACTCACGCGATCGGATCATCGCGCAGCGTCTCGTCGGCATCGAAATCGATCTGCAGAACATCAGCTGGATCATCCGGTTCCGTACCTTTTACAATCTTCCCTACGAGGCAGTCGCCGATCTGATCATTCCCGGAGGATTCTCCATCAGGGGATCGACCCTGCAGGATATCTACCGGTCACCGCAGCTCACCGCACCCCTCGAAACGATGATCAGAAAAAACTATCCCGGTATCGCCGCTCTCGCTTCGGTGCAGCACGCAGATCAGTCGTCGCGCCTGACCATGATCGAACGGATCCTTGAGCAGATCACGCTTGAGGAAGTGCACCGGATCATGCGCGGCTACCCTTTCACCATCGGTATTATTCTCGCATATTTCATACTCAAGCGGCTCGAAATCAGAAGAATCCGAACGGTGCTCAACGCCGGTTTTTTCAACCTCAGTAAGGAACGGACGGCAAGCCTGCTGTGATATTCACCGAACCGATGCTCCGGATGTTTGCGATCGTGCTCGGTCGTGATGCCGAAAACGTGACCGAGGCGCTGCTGATGTCGGGAGTAGTGCAGTTTATTTCGTCGCACGATTTTCCCGTCGAATCGGCAGTTTCACAGCTGCAGGAGGTTGTCCTGCCGGCGGAAAACGAATCACGTATCGTGGAGGCACGGAAACGGATAGAAAATTTTCTTGCCACGGTCGGCATAGTCCCCGACATTCCCGTGGGTATCGACACTACTGCATCCTCTCCGGCCGATTTGGGTGCAATCAACCGGGACCTCGATACCATAGCCGTGGACCTGCAGAAAATCCGTGACCGACAGCGCCTGCTCCAGAACGATATTCTCAAATATGAGGAGATCCGGAGGCAGATCGGTTTATACGGTACCGATTTCTCGGCGGCATCACTCAGTGCGCACTACTCCTATGTGACGCTTCAACTCGGATCGGTACCATCCGATCGTGTCGCCGCACTGCAGAAACAACTCGGCAGCATACCAGCCGTACTGATTCCGCTCGGTGAAGAAGCGAAACGGACCCATCTGTTCACGATTATTATGAAACGGGATCGGGAGCAGTTTTCAGCCGCCCTCTCGGAATACGGCTGGGAACCGGTGCAGCTCAGCAACGAATTACAAGGTGCCGGAAGCGATATCCGGACCGCCATCGAGGAAAAACTCTCCGGGCTCCGGAACGAACAACAGAAATTACAGGAAGCGGGTCATGCGCTCATCATCGGGAAGAAAGAACTGCTGACCGGAGAGTGGACCGCACTGCGCATCGACGAGCTGCGACTCAAAATACGATCGGCCTTCAAGCAGACCTCCCATACCGTTTTATTCTCCGGATGGGTACCCGCATCACGACAGAAGAGCATCGCCGCGCTGCTCAACCGTTCCACGGGTGGACGCTGTCACATCGAATGGTTCTCGCCCGATCGCACCAGCGATCTGCACGAACGTCCCGCTGAAGCACCGGTCAAGCTCGGTAATCCGAAACTCCTCGCGCCGTTCGAAATGCTCGTCGCGAATTTCGGTATTCCCGAATACGGAACCATCGATCCGACACCGTTCGTCGTCGTCACCTATCTGGTGATGTTCGGTCTCATGTTCGCCGATATCGGTCAGGGTGCCGTCGTTGCAGCCGCCGGCATCGCGGGATCGGTGTGGTTCGGCGCCGGGAAGAAGGCGCTGCGCAATCTCTCATTCCTGCTGGTCTGGTGCGGCGCCTCGTCGATGCTGTTCGGCATGCTCTTCGGTTCGCTCTTCGGGTTCGCGGTACTCAAACCGCTCTGGTTCGATTTTCACGGCATCGTCACCGGACATGCCGTCCCGTCAGCGGGAATATCTTCGATCTACGACATCCTCGGCATCACCGTGAAATTCGGTATCGCAGTCATCGGCTGCGGACTGCTGTTCAACTGGATCAATCTTTTGATAAAAAAACGGTTGACCGAACTCATATTCGATAAGGCAGGAATTCTCGGGGGATGGATCTACGCGGGAGGTATCTACTGTGCCGCATTCATGATCAGTCACGAATACAGGAGTCTTCCCGAAATACCGGTGCTTTTTCTCTCCACCGTTCTTCCGGCACTTTTACTCTTTATCAAGGCTCCCCTGCATGCTTACAGTCATCGTAAAGGCTTTACAGCCATGATGCTGCTCGATTTTATCATGGAGTGGTTTGTCGAGCTGCTCGAGGTTTTCGGAGGATATCTCTCGAATACCCTCTCTTTCATGCGGGTGGCTGGTCTCGGTATCGCACACGTCAGTCTGATGACCGCGTTTTTTACCATCGCCGGAATGATTCGCGGCAATAATCCCGATGCGGCATCTGTATTTCTCGGCGGACTGCTCATTGTCGCGGGAAACATCATGGTTATAGCACTCGAAGGACTCAGTGCCGGTATACAGGCACTTCGTCTCAATTACTACGAATTTTTCACTAAATTCTTCCATGGCACCGGAAAATTGTATCAACCGGTCAGCCTGAAGGAAACCAATCACTGAAGGAGGATGAATGGAAACCCCCAAACGTAAACTTCAACGTCGTATCACGCAGAGCATTGTGGCCGTTTTGTCACTCATGGCGATTATCGGCACTATTTTCACGTACGAAACGCTTGCACAGGAACACACCTCATCGGAAGGAATCCATGCCGTCGCATCCGCCACCACCGCGAAGGGTGCGGATACCAAAGCCGTTGCCGCGTTCATAGCTGCCGCCATCGCGTTCGGACTGGGAGCGATTGGTGCCGGCCTCGCCATTTCAAGTGTGGGCGCTGCCGCCATGGGGGCAGTTGCCGAGAAACCGGAAATTGCCAGTCAGGCTCTCATTTTCGTTGCTCTTGCCGAAGGACTCGTTGTTTTCGGCTTCATTATGGGCCTGATGATACTGGGTAAAATCTGATGGAATATTTCATCATCGGCGATGAAGATACCGTTCTTGGACTCGGTATGGCCGGCGTAAGCGGCAGAAGCGTGCTGCGCTCCGAAGAAGCGGAAGCCGCGTTCGACGAGGCGATCTCGAATAATCAGATCGGGATCATCGTCATTACCGAAGCGGTTGCCGATATGATCCGCGCCAGAGTTGACCGGTACATCTTCACGCAGACCTTCCCGCTGATCGTCGAAATTCCTGATCGCGGCGGGCGTCTGCCGGGAAAACCGGGAATACGGGAACTGGTGAACAGAACGATCGGGTTGAAATTGTGATGTGTCACAACAACATCATTGTTTGGACGCACGGCATGCCGTGCCCGTGAAAACATGTCCCAGAAAACAATAAAGGTACCAGCATGACCCAGCAGCAAGACACCACCGGCACCAGCCTTATCATTGAGGGAATTGCCGCCGACGCACGACAACAGGCGGAGGCACTCCTTGCCGAAGGAAAAAAAATGGCCGAAGAACGGATCGCATTCGCCAGAGGAAAGGCGGATAAAATAACCCGCGAGGCTGAGGGAAAGGCACGTCTGCAGGCAGATACCGTTCGCCAGACCGTTCTATCGGGAATCAATGTGGCACTCAAGCGGGAAAAACTGCAGGCGCAGGACGGTCTCCTTAAAGAGGTTCTCGCCCGGGCCGGGGAAAAAATCGCCGGAATGATCGCCACTCCCGCATACCGGAACATTCTCGCCGCATGGATCACCGAGGCCGCAGCCGGACTCGATGTACCGGTCGCCCGTGTCAACGCCTCGGCAGCCGAACGCAAACTCATCGATACGGCACTGCTGGGCGAAGCGGCGAAAAATGCCGAAAACATCTGCAATCATCCGGTTTCGCTCTCCCTTGCCGATGCCCCCCCCCTTGCCGGTCAGGGAGTTGTCGTCACCGCGGCCGACGGTAGAACGGCCTTCAACAATCAGGTTGCGACACGTCTGCGGCGCCATGAAAGTGCGATTCGCAATCTCGTTTACGATACAATGTTCTCCTCTTCAAACAATACCGGTGAACTCTCTGAAGGAATCGAAAAATCATGACAGTCCAGCGAATTGTCGGAAAAGTACGACGGGTCAACGGCCCGGTAATCGAGGCGGATGGTATCACCGATGCGATGATTTACGAACTGGTACGGGTGGGCAACGAACACCTCGTGGGAGAAATCATTAAACTCGAAGGTGCCGGTGCGGTGATACAGGTGTACGAAGATACCGTGGGTATCGCTCCCGGAGCTCCCATCTATGGCGATAATATCCCGCTCTCCATCGAACTCGGTCCGGGGCTCATCGGTGGCATATACGACGGTATCCAGCGCCCACTCGAAGAGATCAGAAAAATAAGCGGACCGTATATCGCCCGTGGAATTCAGGTTCCGTCACTTGACCGCGAAAAAAAATGGCAATTCACCCCGCAATGCACCGTGGGTAAGGAAATCTCCGCAGGTATGGTACTCGGCACCGTGCAGGAAACCGAACTCTTTATCCATTCGATTCTCGTTCCACCGGGGGTAAAGGGCACGCTCACCTCGGTAGTCCCCGAAGGTGAGTACACCGTTACAGATACTATCGCCGTAGCGGCAACCGGCAAAGGAGAACAGCCACTCACCCTCATGCACCAGTGGCCGATCAGATCGGCCCGGCCGGTCACGCAACGTCTGCCGCTCGATATCCCGCTCATTACCGGCCAGCGGGTGATTGATACTCTCTTTCCGGTTGCCAAGGGCGGCACGGTCGCGATTCCCGGCGGATTCGGCACCGGAAAAACAATGACCCAGCAGGCGGTCGCAAAATGGTGCGACGCCGACGTGATCGTTTACATCGGTTGCGGCGAACGGGGAAACGAAATCACCGATGTTCTGCGCGAATTCCCCGCAATCATCGATCCGAGAACCGGACGTTCGCTCATGGAACGCACCGTGCTTATCGCCAATACCTCCAACATGCCGGTAAGCGCCCGCGAAGCGAGCATCTACACGGGAGTCACCATGGCGGAATACTTCCGCGACATGGGGCTCCACGTCGCCGTGATGGCCGACTCCACTTCACGCTGGGCGGAGGCGCTCCGTGAACTCTCCGGCCGCATGGAGGAAATGCCGGCGGAAGAGGGATTTCCCGCGTATCTTCCCACGCGCATTGCCGAATTCTATGAGCGGGCAGGGTATATGAAAACACTCTGCGGCAAAGAGGGATCGGTTACCCTGATCGGTGCAGTCTCCCCTCCCGGCGGCGATTTCAGCGAGCCGGTCACGCAGCACACCAAACGGTTTATCCGCTGTTTCTGGGGTCTCGACCGTCAACTTGCCAACGCCCGTCACTACCCCGCCATCTCGTGGCTCGATTCCTACAGCGAATACCTGGTCGATATCGCGTCGTGGTGGGAACGTGAAGGAAGCACGACCTGGGAGCAGGACCGGCACGTCATCATGGATCTGCTCCAGCGCGAGGTGAAACTCCAGCAGGTGGTCAAGCTCGTGGGCCCCGATGCCCTTCCCGATTCGCAGCGGTTCATTCTCGAAGTCTGTACCCTGTTTAAAAACGCCTTCCTCCAGCAGAACGCGTTCGACAAAATCGATATGTACTCGACAGTGGAAAAGCAGACGAAGATGCTCAACATCATCATCACCTACTACCAGCGTGGTGCCGAGGCGATTAAAAACGGTTCCACTCTTGTCACTATGCGCAAGATGAAAGTGTATCAGGATATCATCAAAATGAAATTCTCGATCCCGAACGACGATCTGTCGGGGCTCGATAAAATAGCCGCCAAACTTGAACGTTCATTCGACCGGCTGAGTTTCAGCCCCGAAAAAGGATAAACGCATGGCAGACGCAACACTTGTCGGAAAAGAATACATCGGCGTTCACCGCATCGAGGGACCGCTCATCGTAATCGAGAAAACCCATCCCGTCGGCTATCGCGAACTGATCGAATGCGTTGACCCGTCTGGTACCGTGCGTCTCGGTATCGTGCTCGAAACCTCGGTTGATTATGTCGTCGCCCAGGTGTTCGAAGGGACCGCCGGGCTCACTATTCCCGATACACGGGTACGGTTCTGCGGCAAACCGCTGAGGATCGCGGTCACGCGGGACATGCTCGGCCGTGTATTCAACGGTCTCGGCACCCCGATCGACGGCGGCCCGCCGCAACGGGGCGATGCAGAACTCGACATCAACGGCATGGCGATCAACCCCACTGCCCGTCAATATCCGAGGGATTTCATTCAGACCGGCATCTCGGTGATTGACGGAATGAATACCCTGATCCGCGGGCAGAAGCTCCCCATCTTCTCCGGCAACGGACTCCCCCACAACATTCTGGCCGCGCAGATCGCCCGGCAGGCGAAGATCCGGGGCGACAGCAGCGACTTCGCCGTCATCTTCGCCGCCATGGGGGTCAAGCACGATGTGGCCCGGTTCTTCATCAATTCATTCGAAAAGAGCGGCGTGCTCGAAAACGTCGCACTCTTTCTGTCGCTCGCCGACGAACCCTCCATCGAGCGTATCATCACCCCGCGTACCGCGCTTACCCTCGCCGAACATCTCGCGTTCAACGAGGGAATGCACGTGCTCGTCATCATGACCGACATGACCAATTACTGCGAATCGCTCCGTGAAATCTCCACCATCCGCGGCGAGATTCCCTCCCGCAAAGGCTACCCCGGCTATCTCTACAGTGATCTCGCGGAACTCTACGAACGCTCCGGCATGATCAAGGGCTGTGCCGGTTCCATCACCTCGCTGCCGATTCTCACGATGCCGAACGACGATATCAGCCATCCGATTCCCGACCTTTCCGGGTACATCACCGAAGGACAGATCGTATTCGACCGCGAGATGCACAACCGGCAGATCTACCCACCGGTGGCGGGTCTCCCCTCGCTCTCGCGCCTTATGAAAGACGGTATCGGTAAAGACCTTACCCGTGACGACCATCCCCATCTGGCAAGCCAGCTCTTCGCCGCCTACGGCTATGTCAAGGACGTCCGTAACCTCGCCTCGGTCATCGGCGAGGAGGAACTCTCCCCGCTCGATCACCAGTATCTCGATTTCGGCAGATCATTCGAACAGAAATTCGTGTCGCAGGGCATGAACGAAGACCGCACGATCGAACAGACGCTCGATCTCGGCTGGGAGGTCCTGCGCGAACTGCCGGCCGAGGAACTCCACCGCGTGACGGAAGAAGAAATCGAGAAATTTTACGGGGGATAATCTGATATCTGCCGATTCACATTCCCGGACGGGCGGGTTGCGCCCCGCCCCTTCTGATATGGCGGCAAAGAATTTTCATGAAATACCCTAAAACTTCCACACCCGCAGCGTCTCCATTTACACTCGCATCTTTAAAACAGACACCGGATGAACATACCATCGATAGTATAATCCCGTTAGGAATTTTTCCAATTGCCGTTTCGAACAATTTTTAGGAGAAGAACAAGTGGATGTTCTATGAAGTACATGAAATCCATTTGAAACCGGGAAAAAAGAAATATCTGTCAGTCAGGGAATTGCGGGTGGTTGCCGCGGTGAATTCGTTGTTGAAGATCACCAGTGCTTTATTATTGTCCTGATACGTCATGATACTTTCGTAGGTATGGAGAGCCATGAGGATGTAGTTATAATCAATCAGCGCCGCGGAACCGATCTGCACATTACCGACAAGGAAAAGAAACATGCGGTACTCATTCACGATCAGCTTCAGATCTGTAACTGGGCAGCGGCGGAATTCGGATGGCCCTGCAGCCATAAGGAAAACTATTTCGATTACCTCCGTACATTCAAAGCATTTCAGCGAGCATACAATGAGAACAACTTTGCGGAGAATCCGTCGGGAACGGTAATCGATGTTGATGGAGACTGGGGACCCGACACCTGGGGAGCGATGTTCGATTGTTATGAATTGAAGTTTTCCAATCGACTGATGATTCCTCGGGAAAATCTTGCAACCTATCGCACAGAATCAAACATCACAGGCAGATTCATGTTTCCGGGCAAACCCTATACCGGATGTGGAGAGTACCATCCGATTGAATCACCAAACCTCGATAACTATTACAGTAAAACCAACCGGCGGGCGGAAATATTCTTTTTTCCTCCCGACAAACCGGCCGTCATTGCCTGTAGTTCCGGAGAATGCAACGGCAAGGGGTGCACCTTTTACGAACCGATGCTGCAACTGCGCGGTAAAAAGATGGAGGCACGATGGTCTGAAGGATTAACCTTCGCAGCACACCGTGAAACAAGAGACATGACCCTCAGTTCCCCGGAATTGAACGCCGGTGACAAAGTGACATTCGAGCCGTATCAGCTTCACAACGGAAAACTGACGAAACTCAGTCCGGCGGTAGTTGAGGTGAATGCGGGAAACGGTTCCGCGTCCACGACATTCAACGAACTATGTGAAAAAATCGTCGCCTTTTATCCCGCCGACACCAGTTCGAGTGATTTGAGTTACTTTTTTCTGGCGCGCCATGAGAATTTTACTGCACTCAGTGCGCGTCTTCACGCAGCCAGCGACAGCGGACTTCATATTTAACCTTTAATTATCAAACGATAGAGGTCGATACTCATGCCGGATCGCTAAAAACAGAGTAAGATACTTCTCTCAGCCTAAACCGTCGAGGTGCTCCATGCGGAAACCGCTTTTTATCGTTCTTATCGTGGCACACGATGTTTGAATTCTGATTCGTTACAGGGGTAAGGCCATCCGCCGGAAATCAACAAGAACATTTTATTTAGTCTTTGCCCAGACAGAAATTTTACATACTCTGGGTTAGCACTAAATGTAACCTACCATTAAGATGTAGATAACAATTACCTTTAAAACTCTTCAATCGTTAAATACTACCGTCAAATTGAATCGGCTTATTATTTAAAAACGGAAATCATATCTGCGAGATTAAGGCATCCCCCCGATCGGCGAAACGAAAATTACCGGCGGATTTTTAATTTATATATGGTCGAATAACCGATCAAACATACTATGGCAAAATCGGAATTTCAGCAAATCTCCCCTTTCCCGTCGAATCCTAGGGTAATACTTTTCCACCTGTAAAAAACGTCTTAACCTTGATTTCCCTGCCATAAGGATTACCACGATTACAATTCTCTCCAATACACAATCTCTCAAATCCGACAGAACCATTCTTTGTTTCATCGTCGCTTCAAATTGACGCCCCGCCGTTCTTCATCCCTGTTTCGGCGCATTCAGAGGAAATAGTACCGGATAACAAAATTCTGATAGGAAAATATTATCCTGCAAGGTATATTCAATTGTATCTTCCGTATTTTTACACCTATTCCGAAGCAAACCTGTCTGAAAACAACTCACCATAATTTAAGATCAGAGCGAATCAATCGCGCTGATTGTGATACTTTCAAGTATCAAACCTCCCATAATTCCGGCCATAGTCATTACCGTTACCTGGAGCAGAGCTTCAAGGAAACCATACACACCGGATTCCCGCTTAAAAAAAAGGTCCGTCGTTTCTTCTTTAAATTGCTGCTCAGTATACGTGCCCGACGCCTGACGCAACATATCATTGATTCCACGAGAGGTTGTTCATCACTGTTGGACCTCGGTTGCGGAGATATGATTCTGACGGAATATCTGCATCTTCATTCCGGGATGCACATTACCGGTATCGACACGGTCGATTCCAACCTTTCGCATCTTCCCGTCATTCTTTACGATGGAGACCGGATCCCGTTCGCCGACGGAGAGTTTGATGCGAGTATGGTCGCCTATGTACTCCATCACTGTAATGATATTTCCGCGGTTCTCACCGAGATGAAGCGGGTGACGACGAGAAAACTTATCATATTTGAAGAGGTTTACAATCACCGGATCGCCCGCTGTATCCTCAATACACACGATTTCGGCAACCGGTTTCTCTCATCGAAAATGAAGATACCCTGCAACTTCATGAGAATGGAACAATGGTACCACCTGTTCGCCACACTCGGCTTAAAGGTAGACAAATGCACCCGGATATACCAGTATCCCCTGTTCAATCTGACCCATCAGGTGCTGTTTGAATTGTCACTCCGATAGCATGCTGATTGAACGGTATACCGTCTCATACCCGTTAAACCGATAATCGACATTGTAACACAGGTTATTTCACCGGCAGAAATGCACCGTCATCCGACGTTTTTTTCTCAAATCCACGAGACTCTCCCCGACGAACCTTCCCCGAAAAAATATTGAGAGTCCGACCGGGGACACATCAGGATACGCTTCATTTAATGTGGGAGTATCTTCCTGCAGTGCTGTTGAAGAACCGCGATTGCGAAATGAAAGTAATACCCGTCATAGTTGATGGAAGTACGTGTTTTTTCCGGGACGATCAGTTCTTCCAGCAGGCGATAATTCACGGCATCACAGTATACTTTGATGGAATGTCTTCCGCAGGTATCGATGATCAACTGTTCACCGGCAGGAAATCGTGCTTCTCCACCGCTGGTAAACGGGCCGAGAAATATTGTTCTGTAGGTGATGTTAAAATCTTCGATCGCCTCATAAATATCACCGTGAGCAGGTGTCAAGGTATTTCCCGACATACTGTAGTTCTTTCTACCGAAAGGTAACCGATAAATCCGCATGTACTTGCGGGGTTCCGTCGCATCCGTGAAACACTGACTGCGGTAGTACTACCGGGATAAAAGAGCGATGCCGTCTCCCGGATATGCCGTACAGAGCAACGCGTCTTGATATGATTGACTATTTATTTCTGTTCACTATTGACATTTACGCCCCCTCAATCCCCCTTCGGGGGATTGAGGGGGCGCTCCTATCGACGGCCTGAAAAACATCGTATTCTGAACAGACACTATTTATCCCGATTCAGAGTATCCAGACTGGAGTTGTTTTTTAGCCGGTTTATGGCCTTTTCCTTGATCTGGCGTATGCGTTCTCTGGTCAATTTATACTTTTTCGCGATGGTATCAAGAGTAACCGGAGACCGGTGACCGATTCCGAAATACAGTTTGATGATCTCTTTTTCCCGTTCAGAAAGATTTCCGAGTGCGGATTCGACTACTTTCTGAACCGATTTTTCGCTTATCCTGCTGTCCGGTTGCAGCTGATGTTCATACTGCAGCTGTTCGATAAGACAGGAGGAACCGTTCTCACCTACGGGAAGATCAAGAGAAACCGACTTGTTCCCGATCCGCAACGTATCACTTACGATCTGTTCCTTCACTCCCATTTCCGAAGCGATTTCACTGAGCATGGGCGTTCGCTGGAACCGCTGTTCCAGTTTCCGGTGCACCTGCCCTGCCTGGTACATGATTCCACTCCGGTTGATCGGCATTCTCACGATACGGGATCGCTCAGAAAGAGCGGTCAGTATCGCCTGCCGAATCCACCACACTGCATACGAAATGAATTTGAAATTCTTGCTCTCATCGAAATGCATCGACGCCCGGATAAGCCCCAGGTTCCCTTCGTTGATCAAATCACACAACGGCAAACCCTGATGCTGATAATTCCGGCTTACACCGACCACGAATTTCAGATTTGCCTTGATGAGTTCGTCACGGGCTCCCTTCTCTCCCCTGCGTATTCGGCCCATCAGCAAACACTCTTCCTCCCGGGAGAGCGGTTTGATGTCCCGGATCTCTTTAAAATAGCTGCTGAGGTTCTCTTCGATAATCGGGATGGTATACTTGTTGTTTTTTATGGTAGAGTCCTTTGATGCTACCCGTTGTCGAGTTATGCTGCAGTGATTCATCAGAATGATACACGGGATATACCCATGTTTCATAGTAGCCGTTATGGTTGTAATGCTGTCTGCTCCGACGTCCGAAGTGCGGAATAGTGTATGGATTGCAGGAATTCCGACTCAGTATCCGGGTACGGAATTAACGGGATAATGTCGTGTGGTCAGTATTTTAAAGCAACTTTCAGTAAGAATCGGACGATCGGCGCACCTCTCATTGCATCAATATATCTTCAGCCCCGGATTATAACAACGTTACTGGAAAATTACGCATTTATCGACGGAATATTGAGCGGCAGGCAGGTGGATCGCGATTATGCGACAGCTGTTTGAAGCTGCGGCATTAAAATTTTGATGGAATCGTTTTTATAGACCGAAGTTTTTTGATCGGATAGTACACAGGGGGATTATGCAAGGGCGGGTTTCAAACCCGCCCTCAGTCAGGATTTACGTTCACGTGGTAAATACCCGCACCTGTCCCGGCAATAGTGGAATATTCGCATGTTGCCAGGAAAAGAAGGCACTGCTTCCCTGTGTTGACATCGCGTGTTCCGAACAGTGTTCCCAGTGCCAGTCGTTGAAAATGAAGCTCGGATACGACCTGCGGCTCAGATTCGCGACGACCACGACCTGCCCGGTAGAATAGAGCGGTTTTCCCGCGGTACGGCAGAATGCGAACACCCGTTCGCCGCCGTTATCATCGAAAGTCGGATGAAAATAGAAAAAGTCAATTTCATTTCTGAGCAGCGCGGAATGATTTTTCCGCAGTTCGATCAGTTCCGCCACCTGGGTTTCCAGTTGAAGATGACGCGGGCGTCCGCGGCGATCGCTGTTGAGCACATCCGACATCTTCTGACGCCATTGCGTATGATCAAGATCATGGGTATCCGCGTACTGTTCACCTGCAAGATACATGGGAATTCCCACACTGCACATCAACAGTCCGTAGGCACTGCGTGCCCGCTCAAAAGCCACGTTGAGCGCATCGATCGCATCGGCCTCCGTGTATCCGGGATAGCCGTCGACGACATTCCTGATATTCTGATAGCCGATATCCGTCCAGCCCCGGACACTCAATTCCTCACACAGCAGATAGTTGATCAGCCGCTGTTCACCCGGCTTTTCCACGTCATGTGAGGTTTGGTAAATGATATGCTGCCCCATATCACCGAACCCGCCTTCGAACCGGTGGTTCCAGTCATTCCAGCTCTCGCTTCCGCTGATAAAGGCTTCCACCCGTTGCCGCCGGGAAGGTTCCCCCCAGTTGGTGAACATCCGGTCACTTATCGCACGCCGGGCCTCGTCACGGTAATTGAAATCCCATATGGCGTTTACCACTTTACGTCCGCGATGAGTCGGCTGCGTCATCGCCGCGCGACGTGCGCTGTCTTCGGCGATAACGATGAAGGGACGGTCCGGAAAAACTTTATTGTGCTCGTCCCATGCGGCTTCGGTAAACTCCTGAAGAAAATCGTAGTTGTTGATTCCTTTGGCCTCATCGATCCGGAAACCGTCCATATGGTATTCCCGTACCCAGTAGCGGGCCATTCCGAAGAGAAATTCACGGGCAAGATACCGGTCATCCGGACGGGGCTGCTGCAGGCGGAAGCATTTCCCTCCCCAGTCCGCATCACGTTCCTCTTCCGATGGCGATTCAAGAAAGTACCACTCCATCGCCAGTTTCTGCAGCGGGCAGTCCTTCGCATGATTCATCACGACGTCAAGCAGCACGCGGATTCCCTGCTGATGACATTTTTTGATGAACGCTTTCAGATCGACCGGCGTACCCATATCGTAATCCGGTGCGAAGAAGAACCTGGTGCCGTATCCCCAGTTGACGGTATCCTTCGAGTCCTGTACCGGCAGCAGCTCGATCGCATTGAAACCGGTCTCGGCGATATACGGAAGATGCTCGAAAATAGCATGATCGAAATCACCCAGACCGATCTGCCGACCCTGCGTGTCGGGTTCCGTCGACGTCCACCGCATCGGCATTTCAAGAACGGTCAGCGATGATTGTTCTGCAGCGGTTTATCACGGTTGAGTTCCTCGTTCCAGCGGAATTCCGGAGTGAACTTCTTGCCGTCTTTGATTCGGAAAATACCGCGGTACCCCCCGAAACGGGTGATTTCCCCGGCGTACGGATCGGCGACAGGATGGTCATCGTCCCCGCCGATGACGAATTCATATTCGTAAACGCCATCGGTAAGGTTGAAAGCATTAATATCAAGCGAATACCAGCCGCTTTCCGCATCAGGCGACAACGGTTCATGTCGCCACTCACGCGGAACGAAGTTATCACGCGCATTGATGGTGGCGAACCTGACGGCAACAGGCCGTTGTTCGGACATCGGAATTTTCAACAGTGACGTCGATTGTGTCGCCGGGGTGCCGGTCGAAGCTTTCGCGGTACGGGAGGTGGTCTTTTTCAGTGTGGATGGTGATGGATTCATAACTGTTTCCTTCTGCTGAATGGGGTGACTTCAAAACAGGACTCTTTACCGGCTGCTGCTCTTCTCCTTTCCGTTAAGTACCGGCATACAGGTGTGGAGACGGACTTGAAGCGGAAAACATTCCGCAGGTGAACCATTGTGCATAATTTTTTTTACCGGATGCGTGTTCCGACATGTTTTCAGCCATCAGATGACCTCCATAATCATTGCTGAACGGAATACGATGGAAATCGTTTTATATGGTGTGTTGTCAACAGGCGGGTTATCCGGAAAAACTATCCACGAGGTGCAATTCCACCTGACATGGCAACTACGGGTCCAGAGTAATTCTCATGCAAGTCTGAAAATTGCTGATGTGAATATACGAACTACTGCCGCGGGAAAGCAATCACCACCATTCGAATCAGAATAGATTTTTCAGGTTTCCGACAGAAAGTGTTACCGGTTTCCGGTAACGACTTTTTTCTGCCGTGGGAGAAAGAGAGCAATGATGATTTACCTCGTTAATTTCTCTACGATGAAATATGCCCTATTTCGCGCAAACTGAGTCGAAGCGCAACTCTATGGTTCGTCCTCCCGCCAGGTGGGACGGGATCACCATGAGCCTATAAATGATTTAGTCGCACAGTTCAAGAATCTCCGGCCTTACACGATGCGGCGACAGTATCGAAGGAGCGATTATCCGGGGAGATCCGCTTAAAAAACAGTGAGATGCCGGCTGTCTGCAACGCCGTCAACTTCAACTTCCACCAGATACGTCCCCTTCATCAGGTGCGCGATCGGCAGTTCGACATTTCCGGGGGAAACACCTTCAGTAAAATGGCGGGAAAAACACATTCTTCCGTTCAACGAAAAGACCGCCAGCTTCAGATCGCCTGCTCCTTGTGGTTCCAGTCGGATCGTTCGTTTCCGGGAATTGTAATAAAGTAATACCGGTTGACGGACCGTTACCGCGGACATCCGTACCGAGGTGGGATCAAACGGAGCCGATGGAGCCCCCAGACCACCCATCGCATTCGCCGTACGTACATAATATTCCGCATCGTTGTCTCCGTCGGCAACCGCGCATTCCGGTGCGGTTACGCATTCGTAATACTTGTCGTCCCTGAAGACCACCCAGCAGAGCGCGCTGTCGTTATCGTTCCAGACGAGTTTCGAACCGTCAAGCCCGACCACCGGAGCACTCACCTGCCGTACGGAGGCATCGGGTTTCCAGTTGTCACTCCCGGCAAGCACGTTGGGAATGGTATACTGCGCCGCCTGTGCCCCCGTGAGTACCGGATTGATGGTGACGGTAGTGGCGTCTTTGGTGTAGGTGGTACGTCGCCCGCTCAGGTCAACCGCTGAACCGGACGCGGTTTTACTGTTGTATTCCGCAAAGAGCTTCGGAACCACTTTCATCGGATCTCCCCATCCGGTAGCTGATGGTATCTTTTTCATGGTGGTATTG
>JAFGHA010000219.1 GCA_016930275.1 Chitinispirillaceae bacterium | reverse complement strand
GTCTCACTGGTTCTGAGTTTCGTATTCTGATTAGGGCACTCCCGGTGCTTTAGTCGAAAAGTGACGGTTGATAGTGTCAACCGAAAATATGGTCAGGCCGTCGTCGTCCGGGCGAAACGTCGGAACCGGCCTCATTTCATTACGTTATGCGAAATGTGATTGATTTTTTCCGGTAAAATCTGTACAGTTAAATTCTGTCCCGTCTCAGGGTGAAATGCCTCACCCGGCTGTTGTCTGCAGGAACCGGCGCTTTACCGCCGGAAAAACTTGAACAGCTTGCCATTGACCGAACTTTATCAAAGGGTGACAGTTCGTGAATACATCAGGTTCGACATCGCAGAACGAACAGAGCCGACTGGCGAGTATCATCGAGGGAACCCGTGCGGGAACTTGGGAATGGAATATTCAAACCGGCGAAACGGTTTTTAATGAAATATGGGCGAATCTTATCGGATATACACTTGAGGAGATTTCACCGGTCAGTCTGGAAACCTGGATCAAATTCACCCATCCCGATGATCTTGAGAAATCAAACGTACTTCTCGAGCAGCATTTTTCCGGTGAGCTGGGTTACTATGATTGTGAATGTCGTATGCGCCATAAGGACGGCAGCTGGATTTGGGTAAATGATCGGGGAAAGGTGATTTCGTGGACTCAAGACGGCAAACCGCATATGATGTTCGGTACCCATATCGATATCACCGAACGTAAAAAAGCGGAAGAGGCGCTCCGGGAGAGTGAAGAGCGATTCAGGAATCTTTCCTCATTATCCACCGAAGGGATCATGATTCATGCGGACGGTATCGTCGTTGATGCCAATAAGGCGTTTACCGATATCATCGGTGTTGAGGATCCTTCGTTGATTATTGGAAAGAAAGCATTTCAGGTAACACCGCTGACGCCGGAATCCGCCGAGAAAATACGTGAGCATCAGAGAAAGGGAACTCAGGAGTTTTACGATATTCAGCTGCTGCGAAGCGACGGTGCCCTGGTCGATGCGGAAACCGAAGGACGGGAGATACAATACAACGGCCGCAAGGCGCGTCTTGTCATAATGCGGGATATATCGGAACGCAAAAAAATGGAGGTGACCCTCAGGAATACGCAGCGGCTTGAGTCGCTCGGAGTTCTTGCCGGAGGTATCGCGCATGATTTCAATAATCTTCTCGGTGGTATTTTCGGTTATATCGATCTCGCCCTCCTGAAAGGGGGTGACGAACAGACACAATCCCTCCTCGGCAAAGCTATGGGAGCGATTGACCGTGCGCGTGCATTGACATCACAATTGCTGACGTTTGCAAAGGGCGGGGTTCCGGTAAAAACGGTCGGGCCACTGGTGCCGTTTCTGCAGGAGACGGTGAAGTTCGCCTTGAGCGGGTCAAATGTCTCGTGCTCATTCGAAATCGAACAGGATCTCTGGAAATGTGATTTTGATAAGAATCAGATCGGTCAGGTTTTTGAACATATCGTTCTCAATGCACAAGAAGCTATGCCGCTCGGGGGAACGGTCGTTCTGACCGCCTCCAATATTTCGGTGCAGCAGCAGGACCGTCTGCTACTCAAGCCGGGAGGCTATGTAAAAGTTGTCGTCAGGGACAGCGGTATCGGAATACCTCCAGAGTTGCTGTCACGGATATTCGATCCGTTTTTCACGACGAAGTCGAAGGGGCACGGTCTCGGACTTACCACCTGCCACTCTATTGTAAAGCGCCACAACGGATATATCAAGGCGGAATCCGCCGATGGAAAGGGTACCGTCATCACGGTCTATCTTCCGGCTGTCGACGCAACCGGTGAAGCAGTTGCCGGACAACCGGTATCGGATCACCGAGGCAACGGTACCATTATCGTCGCGGATGACGAGGAAGTCATCAGAGACAGTACGCAGATTATGCTCGAATCGATGGGATATACGGTGATCTGTACTGCAGATGGCAAAGATGCCCTGTCGAATTTTCATGAACGGCGCAGGAATGGTCAGACAATCACTGCGATGGTACTTGACCTTACCATTCCCGGTGGTATGGGAGGAATCGAAACCGCGAAGGAGATCCGGACTGTTGACAAGGATCTTCCGTTGTTCGTGGCGAGTGGCTATGCCGATGATCCGGTCATGGCAAATCCCGATAACTTCGGATTCACCGGCAGCATCTCGAAACCATTTCGCCGAAGCGACCTTTCCCGTATACTGGACCGATATTTATCCCCAGCTGATTGAGCCTAGTCCGGTCGGCGAAAGATTCTTGCCTTGAGCGAAACGGGACAAATCCCAACAATGAATTCAGGCGGCACCCGTAACCATAGTCAGCATGAATCACGGATATCCGTTCACCATGAGCGGTAAATGACCGTTATTCACAATCATTTATGTCGTCGTGTATAACAAGGTTCATCAAACGGCACGGAGGGTTTGATGCGACCGAGGGTTATTGTTTTTGATGCAAAACCGTACGATCGGAAAAATTTCGCAAAGGTCAACTAACCCTGCGGATTCGAACTCCGGTTCATCGAAAATCATCTGACTCCGGAAACACAGACGCTGGCGCAGGGGCTGCCGCGGCGGTATGCATCTTCGTCAATGATGTCGCCAACGGTTCAGTGATTGAGGGATTGCATGCGTGCAGTGTGCGGCTGATCGCTCTGCGGTGCGCTTTGTTCAGGAGCGGTGATAGGTGCAGGGGTGCATCAGCCGCACAACCCCTGGTAGCCGTCAAAATCGATCCAGTCCACCGGCAGTTTTCCGGCGGGAAGACTGCCCGGTTCATACGGTTCGATATCTGTTGTATGGAGTACCGGTCCGACCACATCCCATGCGATTTCCGATTCCCGGGCACTGACAAACAGGGTGTGGTCATTCCGGAGCACATCGTACAGAAGTCGCTGGTATGCTTCGGGAATCGTTCCCGCGAAAACGTCGCGATAGCAGAAATTCATGGTGGATCGGCTGATTGAATCGTCGGTTCCCGGAATCTTGCTCTGAATGTCAAGAATGATCCCCTCCGCAGGTTGAATCTTGAAGACGATCTGATTGGGAGGGAGTGCGCCGTTGTGGTTGAACAGGAGCGGCGGGACCGGTTTGAACCGGATGCCGATTTCGGTACCGCGGCGGTGTACCGCTTTTCCGGTGCGAATATACACCGGTACTCCCGTCCATCTGAAATTATTGATGGAAAGCTGCAGTTCGGCGAATGTTTCGGTGGTGGAACCGGGAGCGACGCCTTTTCCATCGTGGTAGCCGCGATACTGGTAACGGTGGCAGCGGTCAATCCGCAACGAGCGCAGGACAGTGATCTTCTGGGCGCGTATGTCATCGGGATCGAGCGATACGGGCGCTTCCATGGTGAGCAGGCAGAGCAGTTGCAACAGGTGGTTCTGGACCATGTCGCGGATAATACCCGCATGGTCAAAGTAGGCGCCCCGTTCGACGATGCCTTCGTTTTCGAGGGCGCTGATCTGTATCGAGTCGATGTACCGGTTGTTCCAGACCGGGTAAAAAATCGAATTGGCAAAACGGAATACGAGTATGTTCTGCACCGCTTCTTTCGCCAGATAGTGGTCAATGCGGAAAATGCGCTGCTCGTCAAAGTAGGGAGCGAGGCGACTGTTGAGTTCATGCGCGGAAGCGCTGTCATACCCGAAGGGTTTTTCAAGTATAATCGAGGTTTCGTCACCGAATCCCTCGGCGGCGATCTCCTGTGCGGTGTCGCCGTATGCCGCCGGAGGCAGAGACAGAAAAAAGACGATTCTTTCGAAAGCCCCCCGTGAGTCGATAAATGATTTGATGCCCGAAATTCCCTGGTGATAATAAAGATGTCGTGCGAATTCCGTCGAGACGTTGAATCGTTCACGGAATGATTCGGTGGTAAATGATGATCTGCCGCTTCCCACGAGAATCGGATCGGGGCCGAGGCGCTGCTGTCGATAGAGGATATCGAGTGCCGGAACGAGCTTACGCTGCGCCAGATCCCCCGATGCTCCCGGAATGACGATTGCAGTTTTCGGTATGTTCATGCCCATGACAACCCTCGGATTCGCTGACCGGTGCTGACGGCGGTGGAGGAGCAGTACTGCCGGCTGATGAACGGCACAATCTGCATCGTTCCTCAGCGCACCATTGACAAAAAAAACAGTCGGGACACGGATGTTTTTTCTTTGATGCAGAATTCATTCCTGTATCCCGAAAAATCCCGTTGGAAAAGGTCTCAATTAGTCTTCAGGCGAGAACTCGTCCTTACCGACGCCGCACTGGGGACACACCCAGTCGTCGGGAAGGTCTTCAAATGCGGTTCCCGGAGCGATACCGCTGTCGGGGTCTCCATAGGCGGGATCATACACGTAGCCGCAGGCATTGCAGATATACTTTTTCACGAAACTTCCTCCTGTAAAATTAAATGGTTGAATCCTGCCGAAGCAGATTGTTGTTTGTATTTGTTGTCGGACGGATTTCACGATGCATACGGTGTTTCCGGAACCGGATCAGCATCCATCACCTCGATCAGCCGACAGGTTTGGGTTTCAGGAAATTTGTTTTGATCCAGTTCCAGTTGAGAATGAAATGCACCGTTACCCCGGCTGCGAGAAAATATCCCACCGTGCCGTGCACCTTCTCGAAAATTTCCCAGGGAATCACCCCGTGGAATATCCCGCTGAGCGCCTGTCCGATAAAAAGAACGGCGATGATCGGGTTGACAATTTTAAGCGCTTTCAATTTGCCGGTCGCCATGCTGCCTCCAGTCTGTTCAGGCTCCGCCCATAGCTGCGGAGATGCCCATGGTGAAATTGGTGGGAACGTTCACGGTCCGGGCTGAAAGTTCCTTATCGTAAAGGTATAACGCCGCAGTATTGTCGCCGATCATTTTGAGGATCTGGATAATGTCGTTCGCGTTTTTTTCTTCCTCCACCTGCTCGGTGACGTACCATTCCAGAAATGTTTTCGTCGCATGGTCTTTCTCTTTGAGCGCCAGTTCCATCAGGTCATTGATACTTTTCGTGATGAACTGTTCATGAGCAAGGGCCGCCTGGAAAAGAGTCAGGGCCGATGAAAACGAACCGGTGGGTTTTTCTATGGCGCCTAACGACACCTTGTTTCCCTGGTCCTGAAGATACTCGTAGAATTTCATCGCATGCACCATTTCCTCGTGGTACTGCACCATAAACCAGTGGGCGATTCCTTTCAACCCGTTTTCATCGGCGTATGCCGACATCGCCATATACAGGTAAGCGGAAAACATCTCTTTGTTAAGCTGTTCGTTGATTGCGGATTCCATGGTTTTACTGAGCATAGCGTGCCTCCATTGATGGGTTACAGTCGATTGGTATCAAAATAGAACATTCAATTTCGGAAAAACAATACTCCCTAGTAATATCTACTCAGGTATCCGAAATTCAGGGGTCGGAATTGCCTGGGAACTGATTTCCGGTGATGTTTTTATATCGTTAGGGAGCGCTTGTGAATAGTTACCCTGATTATATCCTGCAAATAATGCAGAGGGGCAAGAAACCGCGAGCATAGTCCGATCGGTATATTCCCGAACGATTATACTTAAAATCATTTTGCCGGTTTCCGCATTCTGACTCCTGAATTCCGGATACAGGATACTTGAGTCGTAACCTGAAATAGTACGTTTCATGCCGGGTACAAAACCTGTACCATCACTCCTGCTCGTTCTCATCGCCATCCCAGATTCCCTTCTGTTTATGCGCATCGCGTTCCTTTCGGGCCATTCCCAGAATTTTATAGGCACAGTCCCTCGCCATCCCGAAAAGTACACCGCAGCTGTCATCCTCACGCTGGATGTCGCCCCGATCAGCACAGAAAAGTAGCTTTCTACTGAGTTCGATCAGGCATTCAATGTTTTTATTGCACTCTCGCATACCACCCCGGTTTTTCAATTTGAAGGAGAGTGATGCAAAGATCGTTCCAATGAAAATAAGGAAATAAAGTTGTTTTTCAGCTGTTTTCAAGGCGATGTTGTCTCGAAATTTCGAGAGGTAGCGGAGTTTCAATACAGATATGACGGGCGGGTTTTGTAGGGGCGGGTTTGAAACCCGCCCCTACAAAATTCGCTCATATATTTAAATGGGGGTGGGGACATCCAGAAACAGTGTCGGAATACCGAAATGTTTTTTGATCAGTTCTCCGAGTGCCTGCACACCGCCTTTTTCCGTATGATAGTGTCCGGCATAGATAACATTGATGTTGCCTTCGAGTGCGGCATGATAGTTTTCGTGCGAGGGTTCTCCGGTAATGAAACAATCGACCTTTTTAGCGATTGCTTCGGGCAGTTCTCCTGCTGCGCCGCCGCTGACGATGGCAATGTGTTTTATGTTTTCCGTTCCAAACGGCAGGACTGTACATTCGGTATCGAGGGTGCGGCAGAGAAGTTCAACGAGCGCATCACGCGAGATGGCACTCCGGCGGACACCTTCAAAACCGATGCAGGTGCCTTTGTACCATCCGAACGGTTTTCGTTTTTCAAGTCGCAGATGATCGGCCAGCCGGGCGTTATTTCCGAGGACCGGATGGAGATCAAGGGGAAGGTGAGCGGCGTAGAGATTGAGAGAATGGTCGGCAAGATACTTTATCTGCCGATATACCGGACCGGTAATGCTCGCCAGGCCGCCCCAGATGATACCGTGATGAACGAGCAGCATATCACATTTCTGTCGTACCGCCATCCGGTAGGTTGCCATACATGCGTCAACCGCACACCCGATCCGATGTACCGTTTCGCTTCCCTCAACCTGCAGACCGTTACTGGAAAGATCGGCGATGGAGCTGACTCCCAGCGTTTCATCGAGAAATGTACAGAGGTGGCTGCGTTTGACAGCGGGAAGGGTGCCGGAAGTTTTTCGTGTCGCCATGGTGATCCCTCAGATACGGGTTACTGGTAGTTGAGCAGGTACGATTCAATGAAGTCATCGATTGCGCCATCGAGTACCGCCTGGGTATTGGAGGTTTCGGTATCGGTACGGTGGTCCTTCACCATATTATACGGATGCAGCACGTACGACCTGATCTGACTTCCCCATTCGATTTTCTTCTTTTCGGAGAGCTTGGACTCCCGTTCGCGTTCCTCGATATCCTTGTAATGCTGCCGGACGCGTGCCTTGAGTAACCGCAGTGCGACCGAGCGGTTTTTCATCTGGGAACGCTCATTCTGGCAGGCGACGACGATGTTGGTCGGGATGTGGGTCATGCGTACCGCTGAGTCGGTCTTGTTGATATGCTGGCCGCCGGCGCCGCTGGCACGGTAGGTGTCAACCCGGATGTCCTTTTCCTCAATTTCGTAGTCGTCAATTTCTTCGATGATAGGATAGGCGTATACCGAGGCAAAGGAGGTATGGCGACGGGAGTTGGAATCAAACGGGGAAATTCGTACCAACCGGTGGACCCCGCATTCCGCCTTGAGGTGTCCGTAAACGTAGTCGCCGTGTATTTCCATCGTGACGCTTTTAAGTCCGGCTTCGTCACCCGGTTGCGAATCGAGGATGGTGACGCTGAATCCGCGCCGTTCGGTCCAGCGGGTATACATCCGGAAGAGCATCTCCGTCCAGTCACACGATTCGGTCCCACCTGCACCGCTGTGTACCGTGAGAATGGCGGGAGCGTCGTCATCATCACCGCTGAGTTTGCGTATAAATTCAATGCGGTCGACTTCTTTGGCGAGTGAGGTCACCTGGTGGACGAGTTCATCAAGGGTTGATTGATCGTCTTCAGCGAGTGCAAGTTCATAGAATTCGGCGATTTCGGTGCCGGTTGCATAAGCGCTGTCCCAGGGTTCGACGATTCGTTTGGCGGTTTTTATCTCCTTGAGAGTCGCTTTGGCACCGTTGGTATCGTTCCAGAAATCAGGCTGGGCGGCTTTTGCCTCCAGCTCCTCTACCAGCTTTTTTTTAGTATCGATGTCAAAGATACCTCCGTAGATTTTCAATTCGCTGATTCAGTTCTTCAATCTGCTGTAATTCAGATAATTCCGCCATGTAATCATACTCCCGGTAAAAAGGTGCTGAAAATAAACAGTATAAAATAGTATATGCGATCATCGCCGCCTGAGTATCGGCTTATAATAATAGTCCGGTTCATTATTAACTCCGGTTACCTGAATGCTGAAATGAAAGTGAAAAATACTGAAGTGCCGGTGAGAAGAATCGGCTAACTACAATAGATTGGGCAGTTGTTATGGTCGGATACAGTATATTGTGGAAAAAGTAGTTTTTCCCTCTTGACACTGCCGGTATCGCTGCCTATTTTTATTCTATTCGGGGTTATGGATAACCGGTATGTTCAGTGCGGCGGCGATGGCGATATGGTTGCTTTTGAATGTGCAGCGATACGCGGGCAGGGTGCAATAATCCCCGGCAGTTCAACGCATCAGTAAGGTATACGTAGAGTATTCAATTCGCAATAAATAACGATGCATTCATCCATTATATGTGCGGGGAAGGGGAACTCATCATCATGGTTGCCAACGAGAAAGCGGAAATCAAACCCATTTCAGCTGATGTCTTTACCGATAATGAGCAGGGTCGGGAGAATAACGTGTCACTGAAAGAACGGTTACTCAGAAAAAAGACGATGCTCAGTGAGAACGCGCGTACGGTTCTCGAAAAAAGATATCTCAAACGTGATGAGTCCGGGACGGTTACCGAAACTCCTGAGGAGCTTTTTTACCGGGTGGCTCAGAATATCGCTTCTGCGGAGCTGAAATTCGGCAGTGAGGGAAATGTCGATCAGTGGACGGAAAAGTTCTACACCATGATGACTGATCTTGACTTCCTTCCCAATTCTCCCACACTCATGAATGCCGGCCGTGAACTGCAGCAGCTCAGTGCCTGTTTCGTTCTTCCGGTCGGCGATTCGATGGATGATATTTTCACCTCGGTGAAGAATACCGCACTTATTCATAAAAGTGGTGGTGGAACCGGTTTTTCTTTTTCGCACGTTCGGCCGAAAAACGATCGGGTAAAGTCGACCAAAGGTGTTTCGAGTGGTCCGCTTTCATTTATGCGCGTGTTTGACATTGCTACCGAAACGGTGAAACAGGGTGGTACCCGTCGCGGTGCGAATATGGGCATCCTCAATTGTTCCCATCCGGAAATACTTGATTTTATCGAGATGAAGGCGAAGGACGGGTTCCTTTCCAATTTCAATATTTCAGTCGGTATCACCAATGAATTCATGGATGCGCTCAGGAATGGAGAAGAGTACGAGTTGCGTAATCCGCGTACCGGCGAGACGGTCGGAAAACTCAACGCGGAAAAGGTGTTCAAACGAATCGTCGAACTCGCCTGGAAAAACGGCGAGCCGGGGGTGGTATTCCTTGACAAGATCAACGAGGGTAATCCGACACCGCATGTCGGTACGATGGAAAGCACCAATCCGTGCGGTGAGCAGCCGCTTCTGCCCTACGAGTCGTGCAATCTCGGTTCGATCAATCTGGCCCATATGGTAGCCGACAACAACGGTAAAAAAGAGGTGAATTATTTCAAGCTCGGCAATACGATCCGCACTGCGGTCCGGTTTCTTGACAATGTTATCGAGATGAACCGGTATCCGCTTCCCGAAATCGAAAAGATGACCAAATCCAATCGGAAGATCGGTCTCGGGGTGATGGGCTTCGCCGATATGCTGATCGAGTTCGGTATTTCGTATAATTCGCACGAAGCGGCGGTACTTGCCGAAACGATCATGAAATACATCCAGGAGGAAGGTCGGAAGGTGAGTGCGTTTCTCGCTCGTGAACGCGGTCCGTTCCCTAATTTTACCGGATCGATCTACGACACCGAAGAGGGGATGCAACTACGTAATGCGACGGTGACGACCATTGCTCCCACCGGTACCATCAGTATGATCGCCGGATGCTCGAGCGGTATCGAACCCCTCTTTGCTATTGTCTACGAGAAGAACGTGCTCGACGGAAAACGGCTGCTCGAAGTGCATCCGGGTTTCAAAAAGGTGGCTCAGAATGAAGGATTTCACAGTGAAGAGCTCATGAATCTGGTTGCCCATAACGGTAGTCTGAACAAAATTTACGGTATCCCGAAACGTATCCGCGATATCTTCGTCACGTCGCACGATATCGAACCGCGCTGGCATATCGAACTGCAGGCGGCATTCCAGAAATATACCGACAACGCGGTATCCAAAACGGTCAATTTCCGCAACAATGCCACTGTCGCCGATGTCGAAGAAGTATTCCGGTATGCGTTCGATCTCAACTGTAAAGGGGTGACGGTCTACCGCGACGGATCGCGCAGTGGTCAGGTGATTACCGCCGGTACTGCCGGTGCCCCGGCCGATGGGACGAATGCGGTTACTGCACCGGGTACTCTCCAGCCGCGCCCTCGTCCGTCGGTAACGCACGGTCGCACGTACAAAACGAAAACCGGGTGCGGTACGTTATATGTCAACATTAATTCAGACAGCTACGGGTTCTGCGAAGTGTTCACGCAGATGGGTAAATCGGGCGGCTGCGCGGCATCGAACGCCGAAGCGGTATCGCGTCTGGTGTCGCTTGCCCTGCGTTCGGGAATCGATCCATCGACCATTGTCGAACAGTTGCGTGGTATCCGTTGTCCCATTCCCACCTGGCACGAAGGTGAAATGGTGCTCTCCTGTGCCGATGCCATCGCACGGGTGCTCGAAAAGGCGATGAAGGAGGTTACCGGGATGGAGTCGCAGCCGCAGCTTTCCTTTACCGGCCTTGATATGGGATACTGCCCGCAGTGTCCGGATTGCGGTGGCATTATGGAAAACGAGGGTGGTTGCTCGGTGTGCAAGGTGTGTGGTTATTCGAAGTGCGGATGACGCCGCGCGTTTGCGTCGGGAAAGTTACAAGCGGGATGCCAGGAACGGTGTCCCGCTTTTTTATGGTTTCAGCACCAGATTGGGATTGTTCTGAATACCGCGGTTGAATCGCGGTGCTCTCCGCGATTCCCCACTGTCAGTGCGATTGATGTTTTAATGTCCTGAACGACCGCGGGAAAAGAGGTGTGATACTGCAGATCATTTTTGTTGACGTATCAGTGAAGAAACTGGTCAAACCGGTTCGCATTATTCGTTGTTGCATGGAACTGCAACGGCGGACATTTCGTTAAAAAACAGTAGAGTCGTTCGTCGGTCAATACTGTTTTGACCGCATCCGGTGATCACGGAGATTGATCTCGGAAACTTAGATCTTCACGTGCAGGTGTATTCTATCTCCGAAGCGGATGGACGGAGGGAAATGCCCTCCGTCCTGTCGGAAAAGCTTGAATCCCGTTACCGGTCCGACCCGCCGGCAGGATTTTCCGACGGCGCCGGAGCGGGAGGCGCTGCACCGGTATCGGCTGCAGGTTTCTTTGCGGTAGCAGCTTTGAATACCTCCACCGTTTCCGCCACCGAAATGCAGAGTCCCGCTTCGTTGCAGCCGGCAGTGCATCCTTCGGCGGGAATCGCCACACGATCACGGCCGATTCCCCGTGCCGCAAGCTGGTTTGCAACTGTTTCCGCCCGCAGCCTGCAGATTGAATCCGGCTGCCCGGATTCCTTCCAGCACAGCAGGTAATGCTGCGTCGGGATGGAAGCGAGAAGCGTACCGAGGGTGTCCAGGGCCGGAAGCGCCTTTTGGGTCAGTGCTCCTTTGGCGTCGAACCGCACCGCCGGGAGCTGGGTGGTTAACCCGGCTGTCTGTTCGGGAGAGAAATGCCCGGCCGTATCGGGACAACCGTCTTCATCGTCAACAAAGTTGAAAATTTCCGCTTCCTGGGGGCATCGGTCGAGACTGTCGACAATCGCGTCGTTATCCGAATCCGTTGTCGGGCATCCGTCGTGGTCGGCCGTACCTTTGCCGCCTTCGGGAAGGTCGGGGCAGCGGTCGGTCGAATCGGGGATACCGTCCTTGTCGTTGTCGAAATCCGGACAGCCGTCCGTATCCTCGAATCCGTCAAGGTCTTCGGCGGTGGTGGGACAATGGTCGGTGGAATCCGCAACGGAATCCCGATCGTTGTCGGGGTCCGGGCACCCGTCGTCATCCTCGAAACCGTCCCGATCTTCGGCGACATTGATGCATTTATCAATGCTGTCGGCGATACCGTCGGCGTCATTGTCGGGGTCGGGGCATCCGTCCTCATCTTCAAACCCGTCGACGCCTTCCGGTTCGTAAGGACACCGGTCCTTCCTGTCCGAAATGCCGTCGCGATCGGGGTCACGGTATTTTTTCCACTCCGTACTGAAACCGGCCGCAACCTCAAATCCCCGTTTCGGATACCAGTAGGGAGTACCGATCGCTTCGTAGGCCACCTGCAGATTGAACTCCCGTGGCCCCAGCGAGAACCCGAAGGTGGAGGCGACCCGTTCCGCGCCTCCGAAAATGAAACCGGCCCGCACCGGAAAGAATCCCCAGAGAAAGCCGTTTTCCGCTCCGAGTGCTACACGCGGGATGAAGGAACGGGTGGGCCACGGGGCTAGGCTCTGCTCATATTCGAAAGCGGTGTTGAGGTATTCGCTTAATGCCCGCAAACCCTTCTTTTCCAGATGACGGAAGTTGAACCGGTATCCCAGTCCAATGTTGAGCCGCGTCGGCTGCCATGAAAGGATCGTGCCGATATCGCGCAGGGAACTGTTCTCGTCAGGAAGTGTGCCGCCGTTCGTTGAATCGAACACGTCGATATCGCTATTTTCGAAAAGCCCGGCAACGGTCAGATCCTGTGTCCGGAGGCTGACGTCTCCTTCGAGCACGTTGTTCCAGATCATGGGGCCCAGCCTTCGCAGGGCGACACTGACGGAGGTCCGTTCACCATAAAGCAAAATCCCCGCATTGATTCCTGCGCCCCATCCCGAAAATGAGAAACCATCTTCATAGGGATTGCCGAACGCATAGTTGCCGCTGAGACCGGTGCCGGTGGTTCTGAGGGTCGCATCAACATCCATCGAAAGATGTGAACCGTCGTCGGCGTATCTGATGGCCCCGTCGGAAGTAGTGAGATCGAGATATCCGTGACCCAGACTGACGGTAAGACCGGCACCCCATGCGGCGTATTTCAGATCGGTCACCTCATGGAGCAACCCGTTGATGCGGCCGGTGATACCCGAGAGATCGAGCGGCATGCCGTATCCGAGATTAATGTCCGTCAAGGCGGCGACATGGGCGCCGAGGTGGGTCATCGACAGGTCGGCTCCCGGCCGCAGCCCGTTGTCTTCGGAGAAAAGCAGGAGAAACGGAGCTTCGGGGATGTCGACACGGGCGTCAACCGAGGTCCGGACGTCAACCGCCACATTGCCGATGGTCGCGCCCAGAAGGGAGAGCCCCGCGCCGCTGTACACCGAGGCGCCACCGTCAATTTTCCGGGTGATCCTCCGGGAGGTTTCCGCGGGAGATTTTCCCGCCACGTTAAAACTGCTGCCGATAATCTGTGTCACGATTTTCTGCCATTGGCCGTCCTCGTCGATGGAAAAATATTCTCGATAGGGGGTCAGGGCGAGTTTGTCGCTCCAGTATCCGGCGGTGTACGAGTTTACCAGAGGGAACAGCTGCGCACCTCCCCACGGCTCGAGTTGTGCGCCGAGTATCGCCGGATTGAGTGTCGCGGCGTTGCTGCCGCCGCCGTGCACCATACGGGCATTTCCCATTCCCAGTGATGAAGGGTCGGCGGACGGCTCCGCGGTGACGGTTGACGGGATACACCATATACAGACAGAAATCAGTAACGTAAGGAGTTTTACGGTTGCTCCATTATTACGCAGATGGAAAACGGGGTGTGGTCGTTGTTGTTTTCGCATAATCAGTTATCCTCATAGAGCAGTGTGTCGGTATTTCCGATACCCGAGATGATTGCGGTTGCTTTCAGATCGATGTAATCGGCGGAGGTGAGTGCATCGGTGTCCGAGGCCGGCAGTATCAGAAACCATCGCAGGAGACACTTATGGCCGGAAAGAAGTGCATCGATGCCCCGTTCGTCCAGTTGAACGGTTGCCTCCGAGCGTTCCCCACGGGAGGCGAGTATGATACCGCTGTTCCCGAAGAGGCTGAACAGGTGATCGCCGAGCGCATCTTCAGGAAGCTGCTCATCAATGAGTTCACCGGAAAAATCATCGAGTTCATCGCTGTACGATTCCGCGGCTCCGATCGCAAAGAGACGCAGATTGATATTGGTGTTGTTCAATGCATCGAGTTCGATACTGACCGACGGATCCTCTATGTCACGTATCCATTCCAGTGCTTCGGCGTCAGGAGAAAATGAGGAACGTTCCAGTTCCGTCCGGATGGTGTCGAGCACCTCCCAGCAGAAGGGAATCTCCACCGTATAGGTAACGGCGACCCCGATGGACAGTGTCGATTTATAAGTTCCGTCCGGATTCTTCTCGTTGTAAAGGTCGATAGCCGTTCCGGAAGGCAGCTCCATTCGCGCGTCGAAACTGATCGAGTCGGGCCATGAGTTGAGGACCGGTGACAGATCCGCATCGATCGGATGTCGAATTCCCGGGGTGATACCGGTGATGGTTTCATCTACCGTTACGGTATCATCACCCTGATCGCCGCCGACGGTGAAATGCATACGGAGTGAATCCATGTTGCTGCTGTCGGGGAGATCGGCGGTCAGATCGATATTCATGAGGGCGGCATCGAAACGGAACGATTCCCGCAGCGCTCCGGTGATCGAGGAGTCCCACCCGAAACCGACCTTTTGCATCGACGAGAACGTCTGAATGGTCGGTTCGACGAACCGTCCCTTTATCCTGATGAAGGGAAACCGGGACGGAATGAGATTGAAAATGAACATGTCGTCCTTGTCGAACCGAATGAATCGCCCGTCGGAAAGTGACTCAACGACATACCGGTAGGTGAGGACACTGGTGCCGGAGTCGCTGTTCCAGGCCGGGAAAAGTCGGATGTTTCTGAGTGGTATCTCAATGGTCTGAGCGGGGTTTGACGTGCTCTTAAACAGGGTGTCATCAATTATATTGCCGGCAAAACCGCTGCTGTCGGTCAATTCCTCCAGATCTTCGACGGATTGCAGGTCATTTTCAACGGCAAAGTCGTATTCCCATGCGTCGTTAATGATTCCTTCCATGGAAACCATGAGTCCGGCGGGGTTGGTGACGCTGCACAGGAGAAGAGCATCGTCAAGATCGACCAGCGAAAGGTCAATCGAATCCGCAAGTCTGAAACTGCCCGAAACGGTATCGGAATAGGTAATCATCGAGTCGGCGATCACTGCTGACGCAACTACCTGTCCGTCAAGGCTGAATGAGACGTTGAGACCGTCATCAGATTCCAGAATCGCACCTTCAGGGATCGTTACGGTAATGGCAACGGTAATCGGATCGTGAATGGTTTTGTCGCTGAGCGAAAGAGGAACGACCCGTTCGGATGCGGCATCGATACGGTCTGCGGAAACCGAACCGATGGTGTCGGTTCCATCAAGCAGATCCACTGTAATGTCTTCAAGGTAGGTCTGCGGAGAACGGTTTTCAATGGTGATCATGAGATCCGGTGATGTCGGGTCGATGGTAATCGATGCTATTCCGGGAAGAGCTTCATCTTTCGCATTTGAAACCGGTACGGCTGCTGGAAGCGGGGTTTCATTGCCGGGAATGGCGATCTGTTCACTGAATACGAAGAACACATCGACAAACGGGGTGTTTTTCAGACTTTGCGCACCGAGGACTTTCTCGTCGGTACTGGTATCGGTGGTCATCAGCTGTTTCTCTATACTGTAGGAAAGTGAGTCGGTCCGGACAATGGTGACTGTGTCGGCGGCTGCCGTATCCCTGTCAAGACGCAGTTCCATACCGGGTATAGCCTCTTCCGGGAACAGGTCTTTCGTGTAAAATCGCTGATCGGTAACCGGCAGTTGAATATTCATTTTCCACCTGACCGGTTCTATCTCCGATGGCAGTGAGCAGAAGCAGGCGAGTACCGCCGGAAGAAGACCCAGGCAGTAACCAAGGCTTTTATAACGGTTCATTCAGGACACCTCCTCAGGGTGAAGGGATGAGAAGAGAAATGGTATACGATACGAAACCGGAATGGTACTGTTCAGGTTCAATTTCTATTCTGTAGCAACTTTTTTTCGGAGCGCGCATCATCCGGAATACTATTACCCCTCCCGGGGGAGTGGTTGTCACAATTTATTATTCACAGGGTACGGATAACTACAATTGCGGAAGCACGAAACTATTCCGGACGGCATGCGTTGGTGCGTAAAATTCATTCCATGGTCACGTCCGGGTGTTTTCCGGTGAATGTCATGTATCCCGATTAACCGGGTGAACAGTTTGCGGATGGCACGACTTCAAGAATATAAGATAAAAACCGAAACTAGCAATGTCAATTTTTACCGGGAAAATTATTTTCGTCAGGGCGTGGCAAAAAAAAGAGGCCCGGTCGGGGCCTCACAAGCAATGGATGATCATAGAAATCTATCGTATTTTCTTGAATTCGAGCTTCAGATCGCTGTAAACGATAAACCGGTCCTTGCTGCCGTTGGTGATGGTCGAATCGTAGGTCGGTTTGACTTCGGGCGTTTTCCACTTCATTGTTTTGGGATCGAGGAAGGTATAAATCTGCCGGGTGCATTTTTCCCGGTCGATAAACTGATAAATGGTATCACCCATGAGGTCAAACGTTCCATAAGAGAGAAACTGCCAGTCTTCCTTCCTGATGATGTCGGTCTGACCTTTGCACTCTTCCGAACTTTCGAAGGATCCGTCGTTTTTGAAGGTGAAAAAACGTATTTCCTTTGCGGAAAATTTCTTGGGTGAATCATCGGGAGAGCTCAGTGTATGAACGTCTTTCCAGGTGCCGATGATCTTTTTGCGGATGTCTTTCGCTTTCGTTTCATTTTCGACCAGAATGTTCATGACCTGATCGAACTGTTCCAGTTTCGTCCGCGCCTGTACCAGCCAGTTCTGCCCAATGAGGGAATCGGCGATTTTCAGGAGACTGTCGGCGTCTTTGAGCGGCAGGCCGCTCAGCCCTTCTTTCCGGTCAACGAACGATTTACGCAGCTGATCGATGATCGGCTTGTTGGTCGCCATCGCCTGTTCGTACCATGCTTCAGCGGCGACAATGCCGTTCTGCAGGGAATCCTTGTAGCTGCGGGCTTTTCCCGCCTGTGACATTTTTTTCGCACTGTTGTACTGGTAGAGGTATACTTTGACGTTTGCCAGAACACTGTCGGGGGTACCCTTGTCCTGCAGTGTCTGAATGCGCTCTTCGATACTCGGCCCTTTCTTTCCGCAACTGACGGCCAGAAACGCCACGGCAATCGAAATACAGCAACCCGCTGAAATGAACCGGAACAGCTTCATGAGTGCCTCCTGGGGTGAGAATGAAAAACTATATGAAATGTCAGTATTCCGTATCAATGAAGAACCGGCGGTGGAGAAAATGCCGAAACTGATAGTGTTAATATAATTACCGGTAACTGCTCAGGCAGCCAGAATTCAGGAGTCGGAAATCAGAATAAGAAAAAATGAAAAGTCTGTTCTTTATCCGTTCAATGTTACTCCCGCATTCTGAATTCCGGCTCCTGAATAACTGAATAGTTATTACCATTCAATATCCGCTGCCTGTTTATAAGATAAATTTGTCCAGAATGGCATCGATGTCGGGAGGTGTCTTCTTCCGTACCTGAACGGCACCGACTCGTTCCTCGAAGGTTTCCGCGTTCGATTCCCAGAAAATTCCTACCGGGACAGGTTTTTCGGTTGAATGATCACCGTCGAGTGTCGCGACTGCCGCCGAAAGGGCGGCTTTCTTATCCGACGGATTGTGATGCTGTTCTTTGTTGATGTCGATAATACGGGGCAGGAGCGAGGTGAGGGAGGCACTGCGGTCGAATGTTCTGCAGGGGGCGATGACTTCGACAAATGAGAAACCGTTGTGGTCGAATGCCCGGCTGATGGTTTCCTGCATGTGTTTCTGGGATCCGGCGAACGTCCGGGAGACGAACGTCGCGTCACAGGCAATCGCGAACTCGAGCACATTGAGCGGTACGCTCAGTTTGCCGTATGGCGTGAGTGTTCCCGGATATCCTACGGGAGAAGTCGGTGACGCCTGGTTTTTCGTCATCGCATACATCCGGTTGTCGAGACAGAGCACGGTCATGTTGAAATTTTTCCGCGCGGCATGGACGAAATGACCGATACCGATCGAAAAAAAATCTCCGTCTCCGGCGATGACGACGACCGGAAGATCGGGGTTGGCCAGACGGGAACCGATGGCGACCGGCAGTGCCCGTCCGTGAAGCGTGTGCAGTCCGAAGGTATTGAGCAGGAGTGTCATACGTGAAGAACAACCGATACCGGAAATCACGTTTAGGCGGTGCGGTTCAAGCTGCCGTGAAGCGAAAACCTCGGTAAGTGCGGAGAGCACCCCGTAATAGGAACATCCTTTGCACCAGGTCGGTTTGGTAGTGTTGCGGTAGTCCTGAGGGGTATATGTCATCAACGGTGTTTCTCCGATTGCATGAGGGCCGTGAGCCGTTCTACAATTTCTTCCGGTGTAAACGGTTCACCACGTGAAACGGTGATCGCTGCCGGTCGTGCGTCGGTATACATCCTGAGCAGTAATCCGTACTGACCCGTATGATTCGCTTCGACTACCACCTGCAGACTGCATCGCCGTGCCCACCGGTTGACGGCATCGGTGCACACGGGAAAAAGCAGACGCGGGTAGAACGCGCAGACGCGAAGACCCTGTCGTCGCAGTGATGCGACTGCTTCACGACAGACCGAGGCGGTCAATCCCCAGGAACAGATGCCGATATCGATCAGGTTTTCATCGGAAGATTCGTCATCCCATATGACCGGATCGGTAAACCACCGTTCGAGTGCGGCAATTTTTTTATACCGCCGTTCCATCTGGGCGGTTCTTCCGGTCGGTGTCGTGACCGGCGCTGAATCTTCGCCGTGTTCGACACCGGTGGCACGGTACGAAACCGTTGAGATGCCGGGTACCGCGATAGGAACGGTGCCGGAGCAGGAGAGGTGGTATCTCCGGTACATTGCAGTGGAATCACCCTGCTTCAGGATCGATCTGTTGACAACCGGCATATCGTTGAGCCTTAAACGGGACACGGTGGTTCTGGTCATGCCGAGTGTTGAATCGCTGAGAAGAATAACCGGGCACTGGTATTTTTCGGCGGCGTTGAATGCAGTGACGGTTGCCGAAAAGCAGTCTTCTATGTTCAACGGTGCGATCACGATACGCTGACCCTCTCCATGACCTCCGAAAACCGCGGCATGAAGGTCGTCCTGACTGTGTTTGGTAGGCATGCCGGTCGAGGGTCCGGCCCGTTGCACGTCAACGATAACGACCGGGAGTTCCACCATCGATGCATATCCGATAAACTCCTGCATGAGTGAGAGGCCCGGCCCCGAAGTCGCCGTCATTGCTTTGATACCGCAGAACGAGGCGCCGATTACCGTTCCCAGGGCGGCGATTTCATCTTCCGCCTGGTAGGCGAAACCATTGCGTCCGGGTAATTCGCGGGCAAGCATTTCACCGATAGCGGTTGCGGGAGTTATCGGGTAGGATGCATAGAATGTGCATCCTGCATAGAGCGCTCCCAGTGCAACTGCCTGGTTGCCGTCGATGATCAGGTATTGATCGGGTTGACCGTTCCGGTTTCTGCGAGACGGCAACCGGTACCGGTCGGTTCCGGTCAGATGCTGCTGTGCCCAGACCTGTCCTGATTCAAGGGCGATACGGTTGAGTTCAAGTGTTTCGGTGCTTTTTTTTTCGAACCGCTCGGTGATTGCCCCGGAGAGCAGTTTTTTCTGAATGCCGAGGAGTGCTCCGGTAACGCCTGCGGCGACTGTGGAACGGAGAGTGCCGCTTCCGGCGGTTTCGCGTGCCAGCTGTTTGACCGGAACACTGAATACGGCTATGCCGGTGTTGTCGAGTTGTTTCCGACGTTCGGTACAGTCAGGGTGGTTGATGACGGTTGTTTCGACTAGTACCACCGTACCGGGATGCAGTTGAACGGTGTCGAGAAGGAATGCATCTCTGCTGAGAGTAAATAGAATTGTACTTTCACCAAGCGGCGACACGATCGTGGTATCGGAAATGGTGATTAACGACTGTGCGTATCCGCCGCGGATATTCGAGGGAAAACTTTTGGCGACCGAAGCTTCGAATCCCTGCCGTGCAATGGCTTTCAGAAGCAGGTCGCCGGCGGTCATGATGCCGTCGCCTGCCTCACCGGCAATTTTGCAGCGTACGGTAAACGGTTGATGTGATGATGATCTCATAAATTGCTGCCAGGGGTACTCTGATGTCTGTACTCCAAAAATGGATTCCGGGGCGCACACGGGCAATGGTCTGCTCTCATCGGCTTTGATTCAAAACCAACGAACCCCGTGCTCCGCACAGGGAGGATTCACTCCCCGTTGCCTGAAATGCCTGGAGCAAGATCGTCGGACGAACAGGGTCAGCGCAGATGAACGGTACAGATACCGTTTTCTGATCGTTGTTCTATGACCACGCCGTAAGGTGAGAGTGGACGATGCGGACGGCTGCCGGAAAAACCGGAAAGGATGCCGGTTATTTCCCTGCCGAGAAGATCATAGCATCGCACGCGGGTCGCCGAGGCTTGTTTTACTTGGTGAGATCCGGATGGGGGGTTCCGCACCATGCTGCCCGGGGGGAGTGTGTGATCAAGAAACGCGATGAAGGTGCGTCCGCGATCGGACTGCGCGTACGAAAGATCAAGCCGGTCGAATTGCATTGTGCATGATTTACTTATCAGATCTGCATCGGTCGATCCGGCAATGTAGCAGTGATTGCCCCGGAAGACGGCTTTTCGGCCGTAACTCGCACGGCAGCCGCCGGCGGTTGAAACCCATCTGAAGGTACCGTCACGTGTGTAACTGCTCAGGTAAACATCCTCGATATCGTAGGCGTCATATAATGAATCACCGAACAGGGCATTTTTTTTGAAGTTACCACTGAGATAAAGGTTGTTGTCCTCTCCCACCACGATGTCGTTCGCATCGACAAGTTCGGAAGTATGCGTCCATAAAATTGTTCCGTCGGGTTGCAGACATGCAATAAAGAGGGAAAATTCCCCGGTGGACACAAGAGTCGCGGTGTCGATGGTCATGGAGCCGGAAAATCTGCCGGTAAGGTACATCATACCGCTGCTGTCGGAAGTGATCGAGCGCAGAAGGACGGTACCGTCACTGAGCAGGGGCCGGTACCAGACCGGATTCCCCGCGGTGTCGAATACGGCGACGATCCCCTGTTCCTCGATCGATGCCGGGGCAAAGAGCGTATCGCTGAAGTAAAGGGTATCCCTGAATCCTGCGGCCAGAGCGATTCTGTCCCGGGCGGTGAATTCAACCGCGGATACATGGTCCAGAGTTGTGCCTCCGGCACCGATCGCCCACTGCGGACTTCCGTCGCCGGAGTAGAGTGCCAGAAATAGATCCTGTTCACCTCTGCCGAAGAGTGTGTCACCGGGAACGATGACCGCCGTATCGAACAGCTGGCCCGCAACGGCGATTGTGTTATCCGCATTACAGGCGAGAGCGGTGCCGTAATAAGCCGAGTTGACGTTCGTCCAGACGGGGGTGGCATCATCGGTAAATTCAGCGATAAAAAACGATTCGGAAGTCGGAGCGGTCAACTCGGCAGTACCGAGCGACATGGTTTTCTGGAAAGTACCGGTTATGATAATGTGGCCGTCGGGTTTGACGGCAAGGTCGCCGATTGCATCTTTTCCGCTGCCGCCGAAAGTATACGATGTCAGCACATGGCCGCTGTCATCGGTCTGCAGGAAAAAGCAGTCGCTTGATCCGTTGGAACGTAGTACCGTATCAAAAATACCGAGTGAGTCGTAATGAAATCCGGCTATCCTGAGATTGCCGCTTCGGTCGCAACGCAGTGCGTTTATACCGTTGGTAGCCGACTGAAAACCGTAGAGCCGGTACCAGGCCTGGGAGAATGAGTGGGAAACAATGATGGGTATGCAGAGTAGCAGCAGTCGGAGATGTAACATTGACAGTCTCGGAATTCGATGTTGTGATGAGGCCTGCAGACCCGTCAGGATGAATAATAGTACTTCCCTGTCTGTTTTGGAACTACAATAAGGTAATCCGAAAACCTGGGTCAATTATATAATGTATTAAATTTGAAGACTGTTGGCTGGCCGTTGGTGATGTTAACAGATCAATCTGTGGATTTTATGGAACGGATCTCAAATCGGTGAATGCTATTTCGATGCTGTTTGGTGGGTGTAATAAAAAAGCCCGCAAAAATGCGGGCTTATGAGCACTATATCGATTGTAATCTGAAATTATCTGACTTTTTTGCGAAAAACGCCAATCCCCAGTAATGCTATCCCGATAAGAGAGAGGGTGGTTGGCTCCGGAACGGATGAACTTCCTTCCGCATCATGCGAAAACGGTGCAAAAACAGCCTTGATTTTATTACTTTTCTCAACGTTCCCGTATAAATCAAAATGGATCGTGTTCCCTGCATCCAGATTGGAGAGGTCGACAGTCCATGCCTGAAAATAGGTTTCCCCCTCCGCATCAAGGCCAGAAAATCCGCCGGGAGTCAGTTCTGCATCATAACTTGCAGTAGTATTGGCGGTATTGAAACTGAAGGAAAGCTCTTTGTAATACGTCGGGAAGATGTTGTCATGGTTCGCGACACCGTTGAGGTCTTCCAGACTGGCTGGAGTTCCATAGGTCATCCCATCGGTTACGTTGATCACCTCTTCGCCGATAGTAAAATAGCCAAAGTCGGCAGGAGCATCGATACTCGGGGTTACTGCCATCGAAAGAGTGTAGGGATTTAACATATCCTCAGAAGGATTCGGAGAAAATAGGGCGTACAACGTAAAAACATCCCCTTTGGCTACAATTGTTTCGGTTGCCGCATCATAGATGCCGCCACTGATATCCAGTTGCAGAACCGGTACTGCCCATGCACTACCGACCACCATGCCTATTATAATAATATCGGTTTGGTCGGTCGGGGAGACTGCAGAGTAGTTTCTACCGGGAAGGCGGTCCGCTGGGTTTTCGTTTCCGTATATGATTCACGTAGAAATAGGCGCCGGTATAAAGGACGACAACAAACATCAGAATGTTGATCGGGCGGTGGAGAAATTTGTAATAGGAAAATCCGTGTTCGCATATATAGCAGATAATTGAAATGAGTGGTATGTGGATCAGGTACGGATAAAAGGAGCTTCGGCCGGTTTTTCTGATTACCGGAAATGAAAGCAGACGTGCGATGATGCCGGCTTCGGTAGCGAGTCCGAAGAGGATGATAAAATAAAGGGGCAGCATCAGAACATGATAGGAAAGAAACACCGTCAGTCCGTTGCCGCTTTTCTGAAGTTGAAGGTTGACGAAAATGAGACCGAATGCCGTAAGCAGCATCAGGTCATTTCCGATGCTTTTTACAAGGGAGGCAGTGCCCCCATTGGTTGAAAGCTGGAAAAACCGGGCGAGTACCATTCCCGAAACAAATTCGAAAAAACGGACCGGAGCGAAAATGTGAAAAAACGGATAAAGATGTCCCGGGGTTCCGATAGCACCGAAGAGGAGAGCCCACAAAAGTATCGGTAACAGACAGGCCAACGCAACCAGCAGGCAGGTCCGCTTCCGCTGAAGTTTCACCACGAGTCTGAGCGTCGGACCGAACAGCAGGTAGCAGAGAAAAAACGCACTCAGCGCCCATGAGGGACGGTTCAGGGCATAGGTACCGAATGGAATGAACGACCACAACATTGACAGGTGCATGAAGGTGCTCTGCAGCAGCTTCGGGATGTCGAGTGTGCCCTCGGGGAAGTTATGGATCACTTTCAGGATCACCATGGCAAGCGTCGTTATCAGGTGGAGCGGATAGAGCTCTTTGAACCGTTTTATCAGGAATGATTTGTTATTGAATGTCGCCGCCTGTCGGGCGAATTTGATGGTAAAAATGAAACCTCCGAGCATAAAGAATATGCTTGCGTGAAAAGCGGGCCCTTTTAAAATTCTGAACAGCCAGAGCGGTTTTTCATGAAGATCATACAACCCGCCGATCCCCTGAAGGTGGAAGAGCACAATATTTATCGAGGCCATCAGGCGCAAGCCGTCGACGGCGAGGAAATATCGTTTTATCTGTGATGCGGCCATTCATGTTTCCGAAAAATCTGGAAAATAAATCATGGGATCGTAGGTGCCGGAATTGCGAAGGAATGTCGGGCAACCGTTCGGTTGTTCAGATGAGGAGACGAAAAGGGATGCCGGATTAACTTTTTTCCTGCTTCTCCCGTTCCTTAACCTTGAGCAGTTTAATCTCGCTCTTTACTTCGCCGTCGGAATCGAGTATTCTGAGTTGCATCAACTCCTCATCGCATTCCCAGATGAAGGGCAGTTCAAGGTCCTCCTCCAGCCCGGCTAATCCCACTTCAAGTTTCGCCTCAAGTTCGTCGGCAAACGGCTCCACCACTCTGATGGCGATGTTTTCCATTGTATCGCAGGCGAACACGGAATTACGTGCGGTGTCTAGGGATTCCTGTTTTTCCTCTTCGGGAATCTGCAGTTTTGCAATCTGCTGTTCGTAGCGGGTGAAAAGCTCGGTGTGCAGTTTGAAAAGATATTCGTCAAATTTGAAATGTGAATGTGCTGTGTCACAAAAATGGTACAGCGCGTTGGTCGAAAGGTTAAGGATAAGGTTACGTTCGGCAAGGGAAACCCGTTCATCGCCGAACAGCGTAACCGCATGCTCCGGGTTTCGACAGGTTTCGGGTGAAAGAAGATACCTGCGGATTTTGGGAAACCGGGCAGCGGCGATTGTCGCGGCGTGTTTTTCTTGAAAGGTCAGTTCCGGTTGTTCCTCCCCTCTGAAGACGGCAACTTTCATTTCCAGTGCATTGGCGCATTGCTCGATAAGTTGTTCTTCGATCCGCTGCGGTTCTTCGATGAAGTTGATCAGTTCAACGGGAAGCGAGCATTTTTCGGCGAAATCCTTACGGGAGAGGCCGAGTTTCTCCCGGTTGACTATGATCATCTCTGCAAGCGTCATTGCTGAACCCCTTTGTCGTCGGAAGGTTGAATTCATAAGAGGAAATTGTACCATTCATCCTGAAAAAAATCAGGTGGCGGATCAGGTTCAACCTGATTTCCTCTATTGAATTCAGAATCCGGGAGACAGAATCCAGAATAACAAGAAATTACGGAAATTCAACCTGTCACCCGGTTGGTGATGAAAAAAAAATTGAAAGAATTTGTTATTACAACTGCCTGTTTAAACTGGTGTTGACGTTATTCTGATTACTGACTTCTTCCCGCCAGGCGGGATGACCGCTGCTTTTAAATTCAATATAGTTGCCGAACAGAGGTGGAGACAATTGGTTCAACTCGTTGTATTACAGAAGATTATCGCGGTATCGACGTAGCGAGTGCTACGGGGCGATACCGGTGCCGTCATTTCAGAAACTGGAAAATCCGGAAGCCTCGAAAAACCGGTACCGCATATATTTAAACCACGTCGACTGCGGTGCCGCCGAATCCGATGCGGCAATGGTGTACGGTGGGGTCGGCTGCTCTCCGGCGAGCAGTGTCCGGTAGTCAAGCAGGCGCTTCGCCACCGGTGCCGTCTTCCTGCATGAAACCGCACAGTTCATCTCCAGGTTGAGATTTCCAAGATTCCTGCGGGTGTAATTCGCCGATCCGGTGGTGCACCATAAGGAATCCGTCGGGTAGTCGATAAGCAGCAGTTTCGTATGGAACTGCTCTTCTCCCGTCCGGTAGAACCGGAGGTCACAACCACCTTTCATCAGTTCAGCGGCGACCGGGACATTCGGAACACCGCGCTTCGTATAGCCGAATGCATTGGTATTGGGATCGAGGACAACGGTAACGGCAACTCCTCTTTTAGCGGCAAGCTTAAGAGCTGAAACAATCGAACGGTCGGCAACGTAGAACAACGCGACAAATATGTTCGAACCCGATGGTGCGCTTTTGATCCGGTCAAGCAGCATTGTTCTGGTTGCGCCATCGGTGGTTATGGCGGCTTTCATTGCAGACGGCGTTTCTTCGACAGACCGGGTGACTGCCGGCAGGATACCGAGTGCCCCTCCCGAAAGACCGGCGACCGACGATTCACACTTGTAAATATCCCGGCACACTTGGCCTGAGGTGATTTTGAATGCTGTATTCGAGTGGCGGGCGCTGGCGTCGTGAGGATTTGCCGTGGAAACGATCGCCGTGAGTGCTCCCTTGTCATCGGCGATAATGACCTTGCGGTGGTTGGCTTTGAAGTTGAGCAGGGCCAGGTAGCTGCGTAACGGTACTTTCGGTTCGGCGGGAGAGAAGGGGTGGGGAAACAGTCCGCCGCGGGGTGAGTTGCCGAACCACGAAAAGAGAAGACGCCAGAATGGTGAATAGAACCGGTTGCTGTCGCGCAGTTTCGCGAGGTCGGTAACGATGACATTGATACCGGCATTGCGGAGGCGGTCGATGACGGCGGAAGACGTGCCGCCGTATACGGTATTGATGGGGTCGGTAATGACATCGACCGGTATATCGGGCCTGGTGGCTTTCTTTCTGATAAGGTGATCGGCAAGTTCCGTGGAGACCGGCCGGAAGCTGCTGGTACTTTTCCCTTTGTGGTCGTTCATCAGGAACATGTCAACGAGGACGTACTGCTGCGCCCGGTCGATCAGCGCAAAGACGGAGTCGAAGATCTCCTGCTGCAGCAGGGCACTGTCGTTGTCGTGCCGGGTAAGGTCGTGGAGGAACTGCACCCGGTCGGGAGAAACGACGTGCGGTGTTCCGTTGAATGATAGACCCGGAGGAAGCGGTTTGTATTGATGGAGGATTCCGATGGCAATTGCAGCAATGGTTACGTATCCTGCGATGTTGAGTGCCACAATGAGCAGGGGAAACCGCCGGTCGGGAAGTCCTTTCATGATGCCGCTCCGAAGTGTTGTACAAATTCGAGCGTTCGTTCCTCATGCCAGTAGTTGCCGTGGGCTCCCTGCCCGAGGAAACCGACATGGCCGCCGTACCGGGGTGCTTCGAGCGTGAGAAACGGATGGGATCCTGCGATCGCACGGGGGAAGCATTGCGGAGTGAGAATCGGGTCGTCGACTGCGTTTAAAAGGAGGGTCGGCAACGTGATCGCCGGCAGGAGCGGCAGCGAGGAGGTCCGTTCCCAGTAGTCACGGGCATCGGCAAATCCGTTGAGCGGAGCGGTGTAACGATTGTCAAATTCGGTGAAGGAGCTGATGTCGCGCAATCCCTCGACGGGAAGCTGCTCCGGAAACCGGTGGTGTTTGGCGATGACTTTTTCACTCAGCATTGTCAGGAAATACCGCAGGTATCGCCGGTTTTCTTTCCTCTGAATGTTTTCGGCACAGGAAGGAACATCACAGGGCGCTGAAACGGCGACTGCGACTTTAAGCGTATCCGGTTTTTTCCACTGCGGTTCTCCGAGATATTTCAGAACGATATTGCCACCCAGGCTGAACCCGATAATAATAAGTGCGGTGTACGCGCTGTCGGCCACATGAGAAACGGCAGTTGCCACATCGTCACTTGATCCCTGATGGTAGGCGCGTGCCAGCAGATTCGGTTCACCGCTGCATCCGCGCAGATTGACGGAAACGGCATCCCACCCCGCCCGGTTGAGTGCTCTGACCATCCCGAGCATATAAGGACGGAACGTGTGCCCTTCGAGTCCGTGAAAAAGTATCGCACAGCGGGATCGGTTCCTTTTTGACCAGTCAAGGTCAAGAAAGTCGCCATCGGGGGTGTCGATTCGGTGGCGGGTATAGGTTACCCCTTTCACCTTTCGGGCTTTCTGTGGAAAGAGCGTCTGCAGATGTGGGTTACGGAGAAAAAAGGGCGGATGAAAACTGCTTTTTTCGATACAGGGCATGGGTGGAAAATACTGGATGGGTGGTACTAACGAAAGAGTAACGGCTATGGTCCATGTTTCAGCTGCGGACGGATATGCGCGGCAAGTTCTTCGGCGATTTTCCGGTGCGCCTTCACATTCGGGTGCCAGTCGCAGCCGCGGTACCAGTCGGGAAACCGGTCGTAGGCCAGAAAAGATATCTTCCGGTTTCCTTCCCGTTGTTCCCGTTCTGCAAAGTCACTCATCCGGCTGCAGAGCGGATCGACGGGGGGGCTCAGGAGCACTATGTGGACGCCGGGGTAGAGCCGGTAGAGTTCGCGGGTAAAGGCGAACAGCCGGTTGGCGAAGAGTGCCTCCGGCGGATATGGCCGGGTTGAGAAATCATTGGTACCGAGGGTAATGACGACCACATCCGGTACCCAGGAGCGGTAATTCCATTTCGGTCCGGTAGTATCGTTCCATAGCGTCGTATGATAATAGTACTGAAACGGCCTGAACGAAGTGATGAAGGGTGAATGATAGTTCCGGACAAGACCGCGCCGGGTAATGGCAAGAATGGAACATTCCGCACCGACCAGACGGGCGGCTACCGGGCCATAGGAATAGTAGGTATTCGAGTGGTTGTGGACCGAATCGCATTTCGGTTTAGAGGATTCGTTACCGTAGCCGAGGAGCGTGGAGGCTCCAATGAATTCAATACGATACTTGGGGCGGGGCGGAGGGGGGTGGAGTGTACGGCCGCTGTCGAGATAGATGCCGGTACACTCGGTGATATACCGGTCGGTCTCGTATCGTTTGGTAAGCAACAGGTGGTGCAGTGTATCGGGAAGGCCCGAGGCGAGCGTATACCGCCGGTTGAGAGAATCCGTTGCGAACCGGTGAGAAAACTCCCCGTCGATGAATACGTTGTAGATATCGTGTTTCGCGTTGAGTCCGACGGCACACGAGGTGCCTTCGAAAACGGTTTCAATCGTGATATACGACCAGTCGAAACGGGTGCACAATGCATTCCTGGTATCGACTCTCCCGGTGTACCTGATATACGGGTTCGTCGGTCTGAAGTAGGTCTGAGCGGATACCGCCGGCCGGGAGACGGCAGTAAATCCAAGGAAGCACAGGAGCAAAAGAACATGATTGAGCACGAAATTATCCTGATATCCCAATGTATCGAGCGGAGTTGTCGGTTATCTGAGTATAATTTTTCTCCTTGAATAACCACAAGAAATAAGGCGTTGCAAAAGGGCATTTCAGTCAGTAGTCATGAGTTTTACGGTTTACCACTAGCCTTGGACGTCGAAGACTCGTGCTCACTTTTCCGGTGACAATGATTAGAGCAACCTGTACCTGCACTGGTATTGCAAAGGGTATCCGTCGGTGGAGAGGTGTTCGCCTCACTGAGTCACCAGTTTTCGCTGGCGGAACTCGAGGCCGACAGCCTGTGGGAGCGTATTGCCCGAAAAGAGGATTCGCTGGAGGTATGCGACTGACGCGGGAGTCGATAATGCCGACCGCCGCAATGGCTACCGGGAAGAATTGTTTTGAGTTATCCCTTTAAACCTGATAGTTCATTGTCAACCGAACGGGTCGGAGCTGAGAGGTGGTACAACCGCACGGAGAGGAACAGAGTAAGGAAACGGCCGCGACGGGCTGTCGCGGCCTGGCTGTTACTGCTCTTTCAATACTTCGCGTCGGCGAACTCCACCCAACCGCCGGCAAGTACCAGCGCCTCGTCGAACTCCGCAAGGGTGAACGGGACGTTTTTGTTCCCGCCATCCCAGGTGAACGAAAGCGTTTTCTCCTTGACGTCGATGGCACAAGAGATCTTTCCGAGCTTTTCGAGCGCGAAGAGTTCATCGATCGTTTTCGGGTCGAGTTCGATCGCGAGCATCCCGCCGTTGAACATGTTCTGCCTGAAAATGCGGGCGTAGTTCTGTGCGATAATACAGGTAATTGCATTCACTTCAAATGCCCACGGCGCATGTTCGCGCGAAGAGCCGCATCCGAAGTTCTCCCTGCTGATCATCACCCGCGCAACGCCGCGCCAGGCTCCCTGCGGATCGAACCCGTCGAGTTTGAGATCTTCGAGCAGATGAGGACCGAGAGCGTCCTTGTCCATTTCGGTGAGGTATTTCGCCGGGATGATTTCGTCGGTATTTATGTCCGACCGGTCGAGAAAAAGTACCGGACCGCCGAATGTTTTCATAGTATATCCTTTCAATTTAATGTTTACCGTCAATATGGTTGTCATACCCGTGTAAACGGATATCCTGTAGCCGAAATGAGAGGATCCCCGCCTGCGCGGGGATGACATTCAAAGGCTGACTATTTCATTACTTTCCGCGGATCGGTCAGATGACCCGTGATACCGCTTGCCGCAGCACTGGCGGGACTCATCAGGTGCACCATACCGCCTTTTCCCATGCGTCCGTTGAAGTTGCGGTTGGTTGTCGAGGCGCATGCTTCTCCTTCGGCAAGTACGCCGGTCGACATGCCGAGACACGCTCCGCAGGTTGGGTTGGCGATGCAGTAGCCGCTGTCCATGAACACGGCGAGCAGCCCTTCGTCCATCGCCTGCCGGTAGATCGACGGCGTGGCCGGAACCACGATACCGCGTACTCCCGGAGCGAGTTTCTTTCCTTTCGCCACCGCCGCTGCCGCGCGAAGGTCACTGATACGACCGTTGGTGCAGCTGCCGATGTAAACCTGATCGATTTTAGCATCGGTCATATCGGAAAGGTGCTTCACCTGATCCGGTTTGTATCCGAAGGTAGCCGAGGGTTCCACGGTGCTCACGTCAATGTCGACGGTTTTCGCATATTCCGCATCGGGATCACTGTGCCATTTTTTAAATGCCTCGAGCGCCGCATCTTTGGAAGTATACTCAGTCGAAATAAACGGCCAGAGATAATCGACCGTCACCGCATCGGGGAGGCAGACTCCCGAAGTCCCGCCCGCTTCAATTGCCATGTTGCTCAGCGTCATCCGCTCCTCCATCGACATCGCTTCGACCGTTTCACCGCGGAACTCGATAACATGGTCGGTGGCGCCGTTGACGGTGAGCGTTTTTATCACCGTCAGGATCACATCCTTTGCAAACACGCCCGGCTGCATTGTTCCGGTCAGGTTGACCCGTACGCTTCTCGGTTGACGGAAGGCACAGACCCCTTTGAGGATACCCACTTCGAGATCGGTGGTTCCCACACCGGCGGCGAACGCGCCGAACGCGCCATGGGTACAGGTGTGGCTGTCGCCCATGATCACCGTGTAGCCGGGGCGGATAAACCCTTTTTCCGGAAAGAGTGCGTGACAGACACCGTTTTGTCCCACATCAAAAAAATGGGGCAGTTGGTGCCGTGCCGCCCATTCGCGCATGACTTTCGCCTGCATCGCGCTCTTTGAATCTTTTGCAGGCGTGACATGGTCAATGACCGCCTTGATTTTTTCCGGATCGAAAACACGATCCTTTTTTCGCCACTGCAGATCGGTGATGGCGATCGGCGTGGTGATTTCGTGACACATGACCACATCGAGCGCGAGCACTTTCGTTCCTTCGAAGGGCTCGTCGCGCAGATGCGCCGCAAAGATTTTTTCGGTGATTGTTTTTCCCATACGGGCTCCTTTCGTAAACCGCTCATTACAGTATGAGCCGGCGATTCATTCTATTTTTTTGATCCTGTCCGTTTAATACCGAGAAAGTCGACATGGGGCGGAGCGATGCTCCAGACCGCACGGAACATTTCATCTCCGGTGTTCGTCACCTGATGCGGCAGCTGTGCATTGAAGTAGATGCTGTCGCCTTCTTTGACGGAGTATTTTTCCGTATCAACCGTAAGTTCCGCACTCCCTGCAAGCACATACCCCATTTCCGTGCCTTCGTGCCCCCCACCGCTGAAAGTACTGCTTTTTCCCGCTGTCACCTCGATCAGAAACATCTCCGCCTGATACATCGGGTGGAGGCTGGTCATGAGTTGCTCGTACCGCACCCCGCCAAGTTCATTGCGGAGCCGTTCCCCTTTATGATGGATACGGACCGGCGCTGCAGTGCTGATCTGTTTGAACAGGTCTGACGGATCAAGGTCGAGCACCGAGCAGACGGTCAGAAGGGTTTCAACCGAAGGTGCGACGATACCACGTTCGATCTGACTGAGCATGCTTACCGAAATACCGGCCTTCTGCGCAATATCCCCCTGGTTCTTGCCGGTTTTTTCCCGGTAAATTTTCAGAATCTGACCGATCCGGGGTATGGAGTCTTTAAGTAATACTGTATTCATTACAGTAATTATAAAATATATCTTCCGGAAATGCAAGTAGTATTTCTGTAGCAGTCATTACAGGGTAACCCAACGATAATCCGTTACTGCAGCCAAAGGTGCAAATGACGTGTTTTTTGCAGGTATAATTACACCTGAGCGGATAGCCTATGAAGTTTATTTAATTGCTGTTCGGTATTTTCAGGTAGTTCTTCAATTTTAAGTTCCCCGAAACCCCGAACTTTTTGTTATATTGGAGCAGGGAGTAGTGTACGGATTATGGAATTGCCTGAATCAGACGAAGCCCAGCTGAACGATCTCGAGGACACCAACCTCAACATTTCCGACATCGACAACCTTAAACGGTTAACGAATCGCCGGTTTATCGAACGGGTCAGTGGTGATATCGTCGAGCATATCCAGGACGATGAGTTCCAGCTTGAATCCATCGGGAAAAAGCCGGGTACTTATTATCGTGACCTGATATTCGCCATTATTCAGATCCGTCTGCCCGAAGAAGAGGCAAAGAGGGACTGGCGTGATATTCTCAAGCATAAATATCTGCTGAGTGAAAAACTGGGGCGCAATGTCGGCATTCACGTGGCAACGCTCGATTACTACACGAATATCAAGAAACGGTTCACCAATCCGAAAATCGTCGATGCGCATGAGTATGTCGATACCGCAAGCCGGGCCATCACCGACGATCTCACCAAAGCGTACAACCGCCATTTCTTTGACGACGAATTCAAAAAACTTTTCATTCAGGCGCGTACAACGGGACGCGGCTTTTCACTCATTATGCTCGACCTTGATCATTTCAAGATTTACAACGATCTCAACGGACATATTCAGGGTGACATCGCGCTGATTGAAACCGTTCGTATTCTTCATGCGGTCTCCAGCAAGGACGATATCGTCTGCCGTTACGGAGGCGAGGAGTTCACCATTCTGCTCAGTGCCCAGCCCGTCAATCTCGCGTTTAAAACCGCCGAGCATATCCGTCAGGCGATTTATGATTATCGGTTTGTCAATGAGCAGCTGCTTCCCGGGGGGCGGTTGAGCGCTTCACTCGGGGTGACGACCTACCGCAGCGACATCGCCAATCCGCAGGACATGATCGAAGAAGCCGACGTGGCTCTCTACCGTGCGAAAAACGGCGGGCGCAACCGTGTCAAGGTGTTCCTCAACGATTCGGCCGATTGAAGGAGGAATCTGACCGGTTCTGCTCAGATACCGGATTCATCTGAATGTTGAATTTCTGCTGAGAATGCAGTCTTTCCGCAAATATTTCCCGCCGAATTATTTTAGAGCAATCACAATCCGAAAAAAAAAGAATTCACTCAATGAAAGGAACCGGATCTCCCATGAAATGGATCGTCCGACCGTCACAACTCAAAGGTTCAATCGACATTCCGTCGTCAAAATCGCATACCATCCGGTCGCTGGTTATCAGTACGCTTGCGCCGGGGACGTCACGTATCCGCAAACCGCTTCTGACCGGCGACGGCGCTTCGGCACT
>JAFGHA010000218.1 GCA_016930275.1 Chitinispirillaceae bacterium | reverse complement strand
CGACGAGGATCGTGAATTTTCTTGTCGCTGCTCGAACGGTATCTTGTACAGGCCGGATACCTCTGCTATACCTGGGCACTCATGACATTTCGGGGACCGTGATTTTGTCGTAAAAGCGCTAAACGTCGGCGCCACGGCAATTTCGGGAATGTCACGAAAAGAGAAAATGATTTAGAATGAAAGTGGTGGGGCTTAAGTAGTTAAATGGCCACCGTCCCTAAATTTGCATACAAAAGGGCACTCCCGACCGGGAGTGCCCTTTTGTATCCTGTCGATTTAAAGAATGTTCGGCCGAAGTACTACTTCCCGGCTGCCGCCGGAGCCACCGACATTGGTGGTGTCAACGCCGTCGAATCCCCGGCAGAGGTATCTACCGGTTTCTCCTTCATTGCCTTGAGCTGCATGATGTATGAAGTGGCGCGGCGATCGCCGGGATGGGTGGCGGTAAACTGCTCCATCACCGCGATGGCACTGTCGTACATGCCCAGTTCCTCGTAGTTGCGGGCGAGGGTCGCGTGGGCGAACCACGGATCACGCTCGTCATTGAGCAGTTTCTTGAGAAACCTGTTCGCTTCTTCGCGTTTGTTGTTTTTCTCGAGTGCCTGCACCAGATATTTCATGTACTCTTCGTTGGTCGGATCAATTTCGAGGGCCTGGCGCATTTCCTTTTCGGCTTCCACGCTCATATCGTTTGACATGAGCACTTCGTGGCGCAGCACCCGCGGCCGCCAGTCGGCCGGCATGAAACCGATACACTGTTCGAGCTTGTCAAGAACGAGGTTGAGCGAGTCCTGATAGGTTTTCTCCTTTGCCGCCAGATCGGCCGGAGAAACGGCGGTGGAATCCGCGGTGGTGTCGGCAACCTGCTGTTTGAGCTGGTCGACCTCGTTTTTGAGCATCTGCAGCGGTCGGCGCATCGAAAGGGCAATCTGGATATACGACGCCGCGTAGTTCGACAGCAGTTTTTCGGACGTATCGTTCAGGCGGGCGGTACCGTCGCCCAGTCCGCGGAACCGGTAGACGTTGTCGAGCAGGTGCACCGTCCGGGCGATATCGAGGCGGTCTTTCTCCGCGACAACGATCGGCATCACCCGGTAGACCAGCCCCTGCATTTTAAGATAAGGACCGAGCCCCATAAGGTTATCGTCGGAAACGGTGACGGCGAAATAGATTGGCTTTTTCCAGGCGTTGGCGTCGACGATATTGACCACCATCTGATCCTGCACGCGCAGTGCATTGAGTTCCTTGCGGGTAGGCAGCATCACCTCGATACCGGCTTTCGGCAAGCGGTATTTGGAGGGATTGACGATGGGATTGAGCTGGTGGCGTAGTGCCTCAATCTGTTCGTTGGAATATGAGATCGCCACTTTCGGCTCAAGTTTTTTGAGCTGCTTGATGTACCAGGTGGTATTGAGCAGGCTGAGGTTGACGATACGTACGTCTTTGCGGATACCGTACGCCTCCTGCAGTGCCCACAGCGGGAAGGTATCGTTGTCGCCGTTTGTGAAGATGACCCCGTCCTTCTCGCATGACATCAGAAGGTTGTACGCATAATCATAGGGAATCCAGTCGCCCTTACGCGAGGCGTCGTTCCAGTTCTGCGTCATCGGAAGTATCGGTGACGCCATGAACAGCACTGCAATGATAGGAGCGAGGGTGGTGCGCTGGAAAGACTTTTTATGCGTGAACAGATAGTGCAGCATCGCACTGGACGCGATTCCCATCCACATGCCGAAATACATGAACGCCGCGCACCAGAAGTAGTCACGTATCCGGACTTCCCGGTGCACCACCGGCATCGGTCCCTGTTTCCCGGACTTGAGCCAGTAAAGGTAGTCGCGGTGTTCCGGACGAGTGCCGTCGGCGAAGTTCATATACAGGGTCATTACGATCGAGGTGATGATGAACAGCGCGATCAGGTAGATGGCGACGTTACGGTTTTTTTTGTACAGGTATCCCCAGCCGAAGAACATAAAGGCGGTTGGAATAAGGTAAACCAGCAGTTTACCCATACCGGATGCAAAGTCTGTTTGGAGGAAATTCACCTTTGTATCCAGCGGGCTGAAATGAAAGAACTGGGTGATATGAAAACCGCCGTACCCCATATGTCCTTCGATGCCGAACTGGTGACCGAATGTTCCCCGACGCCAGAACATCCGGGAAAACATGTCTTCCGCCCCGTACTGTTTGCGCTGCAGGTATTCTTTGAATGCGATCCAGTTGTCGGGGTGGTTCTCGTTGATGATCGGTTCAAGTGCGCTGCGGATCGGAATGATCAGATGACAGGAGAAACCGATGGTGGCGAGCAGCGCCATCCAGAAACAGAACCGCCATTTTTTCTGATTGGGACCGGCAACTGCCGACATGGTGAAGGTGACGACGGTCACGATAGGCGCCACATAGATGAAAAGAATCAGGTCCTTGATAACCAGTCCGAGCAGCACGGTGGTGATCCATAGCCGCCAGTCTTTCCGCTTTTCCTCGTCGGTAAGTACGATGTACAGAAAAATCGGCGGAAGAACGATCATAGAATACATATGGATACCGATACCGAGAAAACTCACGTAGGTCAGCAGCAGCAGCAAGCGGTCACGGTGTTCGTCTTTGCTTTGCGCCCACACCAGGACCAGAAGGGTGCAAAGCGCGACGAAGAACATCGCCACGTTCGCTTCGGATGTTTCCACCGCACTGAACCAGAAGGTGCTCCCGAATACTGCGAAAAGTCCCGCGACGACACCGCCGGTGTATACGGATATCCGTTTCCAGGTGGTATCGGGAATTCCCATGAATGAAACCGAAACGCGAACCGCGATCAGGTATACAAGCGAGGCGGTACCCGCGCTGAAGAGCAGCACCAGAAAATTCATCCGGTAGCCGATATCCTTGAAAAAAGAGAAGAGGATGCTTACGACACGGAGCATCGCCATAAGTAGAATGTTGCCCGGCGGGTGCGGAACGCCGAAAGAGGCGCCGGCTGCGGTATATTCGCCGCAGTCCCAGAAAGCGACGGTGGGAGCCATGGTGAAGAAAAATGCGACGGCGGCGATACAGAAAACCGCGAGTGCGAAAATGCGATTGTATCTGGCATGTACCTGTTCCATGCAAAAGATCCTTTCTGTCCTGACAACCGGATTCGGTTATCGATCGTACATCGGAAACCGGATGACCGCCGTTGCGGTCGAATACGGGGTACCTGAATGAGATTACATCGGAAGAGTACTGTCGTGTTTTCGGAGAAAACCGGTGCGACTTTTCCGGTGAATAGCGTTACCGCCCATTAAAACAACAGTTCCGTTACTCAGTTTTCCACTTCAGGTTGCATATGTTTATGTATAGAGTCGATGATGCCGTTGACGAATTTACCGGAATCTTCGGCTCCGTAAGCCTTCGCAAGTTCAACTGCTTCGTCGATAACCACTTTTACGGGAACCTGCCTGAAATAATAAAGTTCGGTTACCGCGAGCCGTAGAATATTCCGGTCAATAACCGCCATTCGTTTAATGTCCCAGTTCGCAGCCCGGTTTTTGATAATTTCGTCGATCCGGGCTGTCTTGTCGTACACTTCGGTAAGCAGTTCTCGTGCGTAGTTGCGGACCGTGGGAGAGAGACTGCTTCCCTCGGCGATCCGTTCCAGCATGGGCAACCATTCTTCGCCGGTACCTACCTCACAGGCATATAGTGTCTGCAGTGCGAGGATTCTACTGCGGTGCCGGTTACCTAGTGTACCGTGTTTACCGTCGTTTTTTTTTGCGGTTCCTTCGCTCATTTACCTTCCAAAGTTATCTAATATAGTTGATTTACCACTTTGAGAAAAGATCAGCCATTTCGATGGCACTCAATGCCGCGTACCACCCCTTGTTTCCCGCTTTGGTACCGGCACGTTCGATCGCCTGCTCTATGGTGTCGGTTGTCAGAACGCCGAAGATCACGGGGAGGTTCTGCTGCAGACCGACTGCGGCAACACCTTTTGAAACTTCAGCCGATATGAAATCAAAATGAGGTGTGCCGCCCCGTATTACGGCTCCGAGACAGATTATTGCATCGAAATTTTTAGAGGAGGCCAGCTTCTGGGCGGCAAGCGGGATTTCAAATGCACCCGGTACCCATACGATGGTGATCGATTCGGTGGAAGCGTTGTGCCGCAGGAGGCAGTCCATCGCTCCTTCGATGAGTTTGCTGGTGATCATGTCGTTGAACCGGCTGGCGATGATGCCGAAACGTTTTCCGGCAGCATCAAGATGTCCTTCTTTTACGGTTGACATTTCGATTCTCCTTCGAGTAAGTGACCAAGTTTTTCCTTTTTTGTGGAGAGGTAGCGGATATTCTCTTTTTTCGGCGCGATTTCCAGAGGTACCCGTTCGACCACTTCCAGTCCGTATCCTTCAAGCCCGACGATTTTACGGGGATTGTTGGTCATGAGTCTGATTTTTTTGATACCGAGATCAGCGAGTATCTGCGCGCCGATTCCATAATCACGTAGATCCGGAGCAAAACCGAGCTTTTCGTTCGCCTCGACCGTATCGAGTCCCTGATCCTGGAGCTCATAGGCGCGCAGTTTGTTGATCAGACCGATGCCGCGTCCTTCTTGCCGCAGATACAGGATCACCCCGCCTTCCCGGCTGATGGTTTCCATTGCACGGTGGAGTTGTTCGCCGCAGTCACAACGCAGGGAGCCGAGCAGGTCGCCGGTGAAACACTCCGAGTGAACGCGTACCAGGATCGGTTTTCCGGTATCGACTGGTCCGTGTTGCAGGACAATATGCTGTGCCCGGGAGATCTGTTCCTCGTAGGCAATAATATCAAAATCGCCGAATTCCGTCGGAAGACGTGCGGTAATCGCCCGCTGGACGAATTTTTCATGAGCGGTGCGGTATCTGATGAGATCGGCTACGGAAATGATTTTCAGTCCGTGGTCTTCGCTGAATTTTTTCAGTTGCGGCATGCGTGCCATGGTGCCGTCTTCGTTCATTACTTCACAGATGACGCCAGCGGGATACAGTCCCGCGAGCCGTGCAAGATCGACCGAGGCTTCGGTCTGTCCGCTGCGGACGAGTACGCCGCCTTTGCGGGCTCTGATCGGGAACATGTGACCCGGTTTGACGAAATCTTCCGGTTTTGCATGCGGATCGACCAGTTTGCGGACGGTAGCCGACCGGTCTGCCGCACTGATGCCGGTGGTGGTACCTTCACGTGCTTCCACCGACACGGTGAAACCTGTCTCGAACCTGGAGGTGTTTTCTGCAACCATCAGGGGAATTTTGAGTGTGTCAAGTCGCTCCTCCTCCATGGCCACACAGATCAGCCCCCGGGCGAATCGGGCGAGAAAGTTGATTTTTTCAGGAGTGCAGGCTTCCGCCGCGAATGCAAGATCACCTTCATTCTCACGGTCTTCGTCGTCAACGATGACCACCACCTTACCCTGCCGGAAATCTTCAATGACTTCCCGGATTTCCTCAAGTGACTTCAAAATCCAACCCTTTCCATAAGTGCCTGCAGCGACAGGTTTGCGGTTGGTCCGGCAGTGCCGCCTTTCTGCAGCAGGCGATGGAGATAACGTGCGATGATGTCGCATTCGATGTTGACCGGGTCACCCGGCCTTTTGTGCACCATGGTAGTCGCGCTGAGTGTGTGGGGGATGAAGGAGATGGTGATCGATGTAACATCACACTGAGCGATGGTCAGGCTGATGCCGTCGATAGAGACGGAGCCTTTATATGCCATGAATCGTGACAGTTCCTTCGGAACCGAGATGGTGCGCATGAGACTGCCGTTCATTTCACGATCACGCTGTATGCTGCCGACACCGTCCACATGTCCATAAACGAGATGCCCGTCCAGCCTTCCGTCGACGAGTGCCGCACGTTCGAGATTTACCCGTCTGCCGGTACGGATGCTGCCCAGGGTCGTACGATCGAGTGTCTCCGCAACGGCACTGAAGCGCATACGGTTGCCGGTTTGTGATTCGAGTGTCAGACATGCACCGTCAACAGCAACCGATCCACCGATGGTAACGGTGAAATCTTTTCGATCGGGCTCAACAGATAATACTATCGAGGATCCTTCACGACGGGAATCGGCGATCGTACCGAGTGTTTCAATAATTCCGGTGAACATGCAACCACTCTGCTCCAGGGAGACTGAAAACTATTAAAAATACTCGAGCACCCGGTGAGGGCGCAACTGTTGTCTGGAAACGTTGAATAACCGTAGCCGGGACGAATATCCATATCGGACAGGCAGCAGACCGGTCCAGTCGGATGTATTTTTCCATCAGTGGCTCTTCCTTATCAATCCGGAAGGAGTAGTGATGCGGAAAAATGTGTTGATCGTCTATGCAACCCGATCCGGGACTACCCGGGAGATCGCCGAGACGGTTGCCGAGATATTGCGGAAGTCCGGCTTCTCAACCGATGTACAACCGGCGAAAAAGGTCCGCTCAATTGAAAGTGCCGATGCGGTCGTTCTGGGTACTGCAGTTCGTATGGGTATGCTTATGCCGGAAGTAATGCGGTTTGTTAAAAAACACCGCAATAAACTTGTGGAAGTACCGGTAGCGGCATTTGCCGTCTGCCTGGCGGTCAAAGACGATACTCCCGAGAATCGGAAAGCGGTTGCCGGGTATCTGAATCCGTTGAAAAAGGAGATTTCCCTCGTTAGTGAAGCGGTACTTGCCGGAGCTATCCATTATGCCCGGTTGGGGGTGTTTGCCCGGTTCGTTATCCAGAAAATGGTAAAAGCGCAGGAAGGAGATTTCCGGGAAATTGAAAAAATAACGGAATGGTCCACCGACGTAGCGCGTCGTTTTCGATCCTCCTGAACCGGGGATCGTTGTTAATCCGGCGGAGAACCGTTATGAAAAGCGCTCACCAACTGTTTTGCAGTTGCATTTTCACCCTATTCCTCCTCTTCCCTGCGGGGGATTTTATGGGTATCTTGGTAAAAGGACCTTATTTTAATTTGTTACCATTGAGTGCTTTGTAAACACCATTCGTCCATCCGAAACCGTCCTGTGTGGGGTATTCTCCACCACCGCTTCTTTTCGTCGTATCCACGACATTATACTTTTCCATCATTCGGTAGGTGGTGTTGTACACCTTGCGGTTGAGTGCACACCAGCGACCGCTGATGGTATCGGCCAGACCGGTTATTCCATAATTGCGCAGTCCTTTAATGGTCAGCCACTGCAGGGGTGCCCAGCCATTGGGCATATCCCACTGCTGTCCGGTATTGTAAACGGTCGTTACCACTCCGCCCGGTTCAAGAAAACGTTGCCGCACGGTTCCCGCGGTTCGGTTGGCCTGCTCCGCCGAGGCGAGTTCGAAGAACAGCGGATAGATGCCGGCCAGTGAGACTATGCCGGTAGGTTTTTTCGTTCTGAAATTGAAATCCATGAAGATATTCGCGGAATCATTCCAGCAGTACGTGTCAAGTGCATTTCGGCGCTTCTCAGCCAGGGACCGATACCGGGACGCTGATGATGAATCTCCTGAAAGGTCATGCGCCCTGGCAAGGGTCTGCTCGAGGTGGTACAGTAGTGCATTGAGATCCACCGGGATGATGTCGGTGGTATGAATGGTATACAGATGAAACGTGCCGGAGCTGTCGGGGGAAAGCCAGCGGCTTGAAAAATCCCAGCCGGATTCTGCGGCGGAGCGCAAGTTCCGGTAGACGTTCTCTCTGCTCAGGGATGGGGTGTTTCGCAGAGCCTGTTCGGCGGTTGCCAGGTCTTCACGATAGCTTTCCGGGCGGGGGGTGGCCACGTCATCCCGGTACCGGTTTACCACCGCTCCGTTTTCAAGCAGGACCACCCGTCTGAATGCAGGATTGCCTGCGGTCAGACGGTCGGCGCCGTTCATCCAGAACCGGTATTCCTTCTCCAGAGGTTCACGATACTCCAGATAAATTGGGTCATCGTTGCAGGAGGCAAGCACGGCGACCATAAGGGAGAAAAACGGTGGCTGCGAGCGGGAGAGATAATAGGTCCGGTTACCGTTCGGGATAAAACCGCAGGTGTCAATCAGAGAGGCGAAATTATCGACCATATGGCGTATGGTGGCGACGAGAGAATCCTCCCTGAGTCCCAGCATGGTGAAATAACTGTCCCAGTAGTAAATCTCCCGGAATCTCCCGCCGGGAACGATGTAGGGGAATGGAAGCGGGATCAGGGTTCCCGATGCCGGCCGGTCGGCGGGGCGTTTGAGAAACTTCCACAAACAGGTGATGTGATCGTCGATCGGCAGTGAATCGGCGGTGAATGCGGGAGCGCTTGAAGGGATGGTGAAGTTATCGCTGATGAACCGCTTCAATGCCACCGTTGATTTGTCTTCGAGTTCCGCATACCGTTTCCGGATCTGTTCCGGTGACCGCGTTGGCTGACAGTCGGGAAAGGTCTTGCTGTCCCTGAAGACCTGGTCGTTCATCTGGACATCATGAAACAGGTTATCGTAAAGTTTTTCGGGGGTATCGATAACGATTCGTTCCGTATCGGGCGATGTGCAGAAATGTGCTGTCGTTACTATGCAAACAAGCCATGAGGCTGCGGTTCGGAAGTGCTGCATGGGGGTACCTTCCTTCGACGGTTTACTGGTTGACATAAGGGGGTTACCCTCTCAGCCAATAAAATCAAAATAGGTGTCATGGCGCGACCAATGCAAGCGGAAATACCTTGCGGGTGGAGTGACTACGGATTTCAGCGGAGATTGTCGGGGATCCCGGTGAGGTAGAGTTCGTTACCGATAATGAAGGTTTTTCTGTTCTTCAGCGAAATACACTGTTCCACCGGGAGCCCGCGGTTGAAGAGAATACCGTCACGACCGTCGCCGAACAGCCGGTTACCGTAGAACAGATAGAGACGGTTTACCAGCCCCGCTTCAAGCAGCACCGAAGCGATGCGCTGTCCTCCTTCAACAAAGACACTGGTGAGATGGTTTTCAAAGGCCATCTCGGTGAAAGTGCTCATGCTCCCGACCGGATCCTCGCAGCCGGTATACCAGTACTCGATACCATGCCGCCGGGAAACGGTGATGTGTCGTCGCGCTTTTTTGCGGATCACGACGATACTGCGGCAATCTCCCGCATGCCGGTAGAAATAGCTTTCACGTGGAAGTCCGGTGCCCGAGGAGAAAATGATTCGTACCGGTTCTTTTCCGCTTCCCTTTCGAACAGTAAGTTTCGGGTTGTCGGCAAGCAGTGTTCCTTTTCCCACGGCGATTGCCGTATGGTGTGCACGGAGATGGTGTACTACCGATCGCAGTGCCGGAGAGGTAATCCATTTGGACGCACCGCGGATATCCGCGATTCGTCCGTCAAGAGAAAACGCCATTTTGAGGGTGATAAAGGCACGCTTTCGGGTAACCGCCCAGAAGAAATCCTCATTCAGAACGGTTGCCTCGTGACGCAGCAATCCGGTTGACACTTCGATACCGTGACGCCGCAACTGAGCGATACCTTTGCCTGCCACCAGCGGATTGGGATCCCTTACCGCGACGATCACCCGTTTGCATCCCGCCGCAATGACGGCATCGGTGCAGGGGGCGGTTCTGCCGAAATGGCAGCAGGGTTCGAGCGTTACGTACAACGTGGCGTTGCGTGCACTCAGGCCTGCAGCGGCAAGTGCAGTTTTTTCGGCATGAGGGCCTCCCCACGGCGCGGTAGCACCCTTGCCGACGGTCACGCCATTCTTCACGACGACCGCTCCAACCGCCGGATTGGGATGGGTGAGTCCCTTGACCCTTTCGGCGAGAGCAAGAGCACTCTTCATATTGAAATGATCTTCAGTGCTGAATGCAGACATGACAATTTCCGGTATTTGAGGTTGCAGTGGTTCCGTTTAATGATAAAATACCTTCTGAGTGCCGCTACACACAGCGGGTGATCAATCTCGTTGCATAAAACGTCATATATAGGTATTTTTGAAAGCCATGAAACAAGAGATTGAAAACCACGAAGCACTTCTGAAGAAACTCGTTCTCGAAGGAGATGCTCACGCATTCTTTTCCCTGACAAAGTCGTATCTCCAGGAACGGTATCTCAGGGAACGCAGTTCAGGAACTTCCGCCGAGGACTCCGGAAGAAAAGTTATTGCCGAAGCAGTCGAACTGCTTGAACAGGTGCAGCATATTTCCGCGAAACATTTTGACGCATGGCTCGAGGAACACTGCAGTCTTACGGAAATATCCACGACATCCGGGAATTCGGAACTGCTTATCGATACGAAAATCATCGCGGAGACGGACCACTTTCTGAGCGGATGCAGCAGGGAGTTGCTTCGAACCGGTTCGGATCTCAAACGTGCCGCCGAAACGGTTCAAAACAAGTTCCCCCGGGTATTTTTACGGAATAAAGCTTTTATCGTGGCTCTGTTTGTTACGCTTGCTTTATTTGTCGGGGCTGGTTTCACACTCCTTCTGATCAAATTGAATTTGGCGGTTGAAGTGCATTTTATTTCAGAAGGGGGGAACGGAGTATTCCGTTACCCCCCAGGGGCATGGGCCGATGTGGATGCACCCCCGAACGTGCTTCCCGTGGCTGCATCCGAGGCGGAGGATACAACCGTTAAAAGCGGTATAATTCAGGACACCGTCAATTCTGATTCTCTTGCGAAGAAGGGAGCTGCCATTACCCCTTCGACTCCTTCGCCATCCGGAGCGGTTACCGATACCCGTTCGCGGGCGTTACCTCCGGTGGTACCGAAAGCCCGAATGATTCTTCCGCCGGCGCCGCCCCCGCCACCCCCGCCGCCTCCGGAACCCATGCAACAGGATGAACCGGTTTTTAAAGAGGAACCGTCTGAACCGGTTCAACAACCGGTTGCGCCTCCTCCAACGCCATCCGTGAACACCGAACCGGAAACCCCGTTCTGAATCACTACAGCGGTATGGAACGACCGGAGTTGAATTCACCGGAATATCTTAGCTATATTCCATAATTATTAAGCTGTTAGAGGGCACAACCGTTGATTGGTTTCCGGCGGATGATCGTTTTATTCAATCAGGGATGTTCCCTGACAGGGAGAGTAGTATTTTTCGCGGTTGCTTCATTCTGCCGGGTTTCATTGTTATAGTGATTGAAATCTGATTAACTGAATGGTAGCATATCTCTTTGGATTATACGGAATTAACCATCTGGAGCAAGGGTGCGGCTCGGATTATTGTCTAATCAGATGAAACGACTAAGATTCGCATTATTCATAATCGTATTGATGTCGGCTGTCCATGCGGAAGTTGAGGAGTACGTTCTGCAGGCGGGCGATGTCATATCCGTCAATGTGGTGGAACATCCGGAGTTTTCCGGCAGGCATAAGATACGCCCCGACGGCAGAATCAACTATCCGGTGATCGGTGAAATCGATGTCGCTTCTCTCACGTGCGCGCAACTGGTGAAAATCATGCAGGGAAAGCTTTCTTCCTATGTCAATAATCCGGTGGTTTCGGTATCGATCGAGGCTTATTACGCCAATAAGATTTACGTGATCGGCGCGGTGAGTCGCGGCGGGGAATATCAGATTTATGAACCGATCGATCTGCTCAAGGTGATCGCCATGTGCGGCGGACTGCAGAACAACAAAACCAAGGGAATCAAAATCATCCGGAGTGACGGCACGGTCATATCAGTCAATACTGCAGAGTTGTGGAACAGCGCGAAATATGATGCAAAGAAGTATGTCCTCTATCCGGGGGATACCATGTACGTGCCTGAAACCTTCCAGGTACCGTGGCATATTCTTTCCGCCGTTTTGGGGGTGCTCAGTGTTTCTTTGCAGATCGTCGTATTGATGACGCGACTGAGTTCATAGCCGGGAGCCTGCCATGGGTGAACCGGTGATCATCTCTATCGGCGGAGGTAAAGGCGGTGTCGGAAAGAGCACCGTCACCGCCAATCTCGGTGCCCTTCTGGTGCGCAGCGGGTATACCGTCGGTTTTATCGATGCCGATCTCGGAGGGGCCAATCTTCATCTCTGTCTGGGACTTCGTCGTCCGGATCGCGGACTCCAGGATTTCATCTCGGGAAAATACAAATCGCTTCGTGACGTCGCGGTGCCGCTTTCTCTGCCGGAATGCTGGCTTATCAGCGGGGCGAGCGATATTCTCGAACTGGCCAACCCGAATTTCTCCCAGAAGCAGAAAATCATACGACACCTGTCGGCAATGGAAACCGATTACATACTGGTCGACCTCGGTGCGGGAAGTGACAATCATGTGACCGATTTCTATGCGGCCTTTCCATATGGGATCATTGTATCCGACGGTCTTTCTACGTCAATTGAGAATGCCTACGGGTTTCTGAAAAACGGAATTTTGCGGGGACTCACCCGTCTGTTTACCCGCAGGGCGGATATTCAGCGTCACATCAAGCGGTTCATTGATCAACGCACCGGTTCGGCGTACGGTACCATCGGTGAAATGGTCGAAGGGCTCGGGAAACTTTTTCCCGAGGCGCGCGGACCCATGCGCACCTGGTTGCAGCAGCGTAAAACGTTTCTGGTACTGAATATGGTGAAGGATGCCGAAGATATCAAAGTGGGTGAGCGTTTCGCTTCGATGGTCAAAAAGTATCTTTCCATTCCGATGGTGTATATCGGGTATATCGTTTTTTCTCCTGATGTACGAAAGTCAATACGGGCGGGAGTACCGCTGGTGGAAATGGCTGGTAACTCTCCGGCGGCCGGGTGTTTCCATTCGATTACCGGAAACCTCCTGGCGTTAACAAAAGGGCATGCGAAATGAATTATACCGACTACTGGCGTCTCAAGGAAAAACCGTTCGAGGAGTTATGCGATACCCGTTTCTTTTTTGAAAGCGAGGATCACCGCGAAGCGCTTGATCGTATGCTCTATGTGGTGAACGACCGCAATATGAACATGGGACTGCTTACCGGGGAAGTCGGTTCAGGAAAAACGCTTACGAAATCGGTTCTTGACAATTCATTGTCCCGGAATCATTTCGAGGTTATCGATTTCGAAAATTCCAGTTTCAGGTTTACGGATCTTCTTTACGATATTCTCGGTAGAATCACCTTCCGTGACAGCCGGCTCGCGCTTATGGAGGAGGAACGTGCATCACGCGGTGACAAATATCTGCTGGTACAGCAGTTCCGGAAAAAACTCGAGACGCTCATTTACGAGGAAAAACGGCATCTGGTACTGATATTCGATGAGGCGCAGCAGATTGAAGAACAGGTGCTCGATGAGATCAAAAACCTCACCAATTTATCGTCACCAACCGAAAATTTTCTCACCATTTTCTTTGTCGGCCAGCCCGAGCTCAGGGAGAAAATCAGGCAACTCAAGCAGGTGGATCAGCGCATCTTTCTGCGGTTTCATCTTAATAACCTCGATTTCAACGGAACGACCAAATACATTCAACACCGTCTGCGGGTCGCGGGACATGAGATGGGAACCTGTTTCACCAGTCTCGCCCATGAACTGATCTTCCGTTATACCGGTGGAGTTCCGCGTGAAATCAACCGTTTATGCAAACTGGCGCTCAATTACGGTTTCGCACACAATTTACCGGAGATCTCACGCGAGGATCTGCAGGTAATTATCGACGATATCGAGGAACAGGGGAGATGAGCAGAAGAAAATTCAATCTGGGGGATATCCTTCGGAAATTGAACGAGGAAGGAGAAGTTCCAGGGGCGGATCATTCCCGAAAACTGCCTTCTCCTGAACCGCCGGTACCCCGTATCACCGCATCCGACGGTTCCACTGATACGACACCCGGAAAAACCGCATCTTCCGCACCTTCGAAGCATGAACTGCCCGTCCAACCGGTAATCGGTCGCAAGGCTGACGCATTTGATGCGGCCGCCACACCCGCGGAAGAATTCTCATCCGGACCTCGTCCGCCACCGGCCGACACATCCGGCATTTCCACACCATCACTTCGCACGGGCCGGAGCGAACACGGTTTAAAAAACAACGATGCTCAGCGGTCTTCGCCAGAGCCGGTGAATCCTCCTCTCCAGCCGTCTCCACCGCCGTCGCCTCTTTCGACGGGAGTGCAGATGATGGGGAGTGGCGATGACGATGATGATGAAGAGGAATCGTTCGATATTCACCGGTATATCGGAATACTTTACAGAAGAAAGTATGTCGTTCTGCTGGCGGTCATTCTGGCGACATTGTTCTCCCTTTTCAGATATCTCAGAAGCGATTCGTATTATGTCGCCACTGCCCGGCTCCTGTTCCGTCCGAATACGCAGGATATCCTGGAGGACCGGATGGTGTTCCGCTACTGGGGCGACTGGGAGAAGCAGTTCAGTACCCATCTTGAACTACTTAAGTCAAGGACGGTGCTCTCGATGGTGGCCGAAAACATCGGCAGAGACTGTACCCCCGAGAGAATCAGCGGTTCACTGACACTTCGACAGGGAGAAACCGACGGTGAGAAGAATGACATCATTGAACTGACCTATCGTGACCCCGATCCTGAAATGGCCCGCGACGTGCTTAATGAACTCTGCAGAACCTATATCGACTATCGTCGTGATGTCAATGCGCAGGAAATAACCCGGCTGGTGAGCAAGTTCGAGTTTCAGATTGAAAAACTGCAGGGCGACCTCTCCGAGAAGGAAAATGCTCTTCGCAATTTCAAGGAAACCAACAGAATGGTCCAACTTTCGAGTGAGACGAACGTCACCATTTCGAAACTTGCCGAAATGGAGACGGCTCTGCAGCAGACGCAGCTGGCGCTTCTGGAGAGCAAGGAACGCCTGACAGCACTCAATAACCAGATCGGGAGGCAGGAACTCAACATTGTCCAGTCGGTGACCTTCCAGGATCCTTTTCAGAACCGTATCGCGGAACTTGAACTTGAACTCAACACGCTGACGTCTGAATACAGTGCAGAGCATTTCAAGGTAAAAACTCTCCGGCAGCAGATTGAAAACCTCAAGGCTGCCACTGCCGACAGTGTCAGCCGTGAAGCGGCGAGCAAAACACTCGTTAAAAATCCCATCCGTCAGACGCTGTTGCAGGATCTGGTCAATCTCACCATCGAAAAATCGGCACTTGAAGCGAAGCGAATGGCACAGGAGCAGATTATTGAACGGCTCAACAAGGAGCTGGTTCAACTTCCGTCGCTTGAACAGCGGTATGCGTTTCTGCAGCGTGAAACGGAATCGCTGTTGCAGACGCTGCGTATGCTCAAGAGCAAGTATGAAGAAGCGAAAATCAGACGGGATTCGGAAGAATCGGATCTCAAATTACTCGAACTTGCCCGTCTGCCGCGTGCCGCTATATCAACGGTAAAGCAAAATACCGTCGTGATCGGCATACTCATCGGGTTGGTGCTCGGTATAGCGATGGCTCTTCTCATTGAATACCTCGACCAGTCTCTTAAGGATCCTTCGGCCGTCGAGAAGACTCTGGGAGTACCCCTTCTTGGAATCGTGCCCTACATCGAAGCGGATAACGCTCTCATTGAACAGTTCGCCGATCTGACGAAAAATATTCTCGAACCGTTCCGCGCGCTCCGTGCGAATCTCAAGCATATTGCGGCAGCGAACAATCTGCAGGTGTTTATCGTCTGCAGTGCGGTCAAGGGAGAAGGAAAAACCACGCTTGCAGCCAATCTCGGGATCACGTTTGCCGTTGACGGTAAAAAGGTTATTCTGGTGGATGCGGATCTGCGTCGTTCACAGACGCATACCCTGTTCGCGATTCCGAAGGAAACAGGGCTTGCCGATTATCTGATGGGATCGGCGACGAGTGATGATATTATCAAGCAGACCCGGTTTGAAAACATGTCGGTGGTTACTTCCGGAGAACGTCCACACAATCCGGCGGAACTGCTGGGAACGGTTCGTTTCGACCACCTGATTGCGGAATTACGGACCAAGGCGGATATCATCATATTTGATTCTCCCGCACTGCTGCCGGTCAGTGATACGATTACCATGGCACCGAAAATGGATGGTGTACTTTTTGTCGTCAGAACGTTCTGGACACCGCTGAAAGCGGCGAAGCAGGCGCTCAATCAACTCCAGCGCATCGGATCACGGCTTTACGGCGGTATCCTGAACGGGGCTTCACACTCGGGGAAATACTATCCCTATTATTACGGTTACTACGGCTACTACGGCTATTACTCCTATAAGTATTCCTATGAAGATGATCATGACCGCAACAAACCGTTTTCGATACGCAAAGCCGGCCTGTTCGTGGAAAATGCGGCCAAAGAGCAGCTGAACTCGGCGCGGTATGCCTTTCCGAAAATGGCCATGCGCTTGAACCGGGGAATTGCACTTCTTTCGAAAAGAAAAATGTTCTGGCTGTTGCTGATGCTGTTGCTGGGGGTTACGATGGCCCGTATGGCGGTAAAAACCTTTCTGCCGCAATCTCTCGAGGAGCCGGTGGTATACCTTGGACTGGTGGAGGGCAGCGAACACTACCGGCAGGATACCGACGATGAAACCGGAATGATTGCAACCGATATGGCATTTGCCCATGGTGGTGATTATACTCCGGATGTTCCGGATTCAACGTTGACGGAGAGACGGACGATGGTATCGGACACCCTTTTATCGGAAAAGATTCATACCTGGTTCGATGCGTTTTTACGTGAAGATGTTGATGAGTATCTGTCATATTACGATCCTGACTCATTCCGGTTTGACGGCGGGAGGTTTCCGCAGTGGGGGGAACGATGCCGGAGGCTGTTTGCCGAGAACCGCGATGACAGTGTCGCACTTGAGGATATGCGTATTATCGGGAAAGACCGTCTCTCGGTTGAAGTCTATGTTGATTATACATTGATGATGCAGACCGATACGGTAGCCGGTCGGATTGCGGCACTCTGGGTGAGAAGTGCCGATGGCTGGCGGATCACCCGACAAAAAGCTCTTGCACGTACTCCATTACCGAAAACCGGGGGGCCGTGATATGCCGAAAAAAAACACCATCTTCATTATCGGACTATATACCGTATTGCTCGGTGCAATAGGGTGGCAGGGTGTCGCTCTGGTGCGGCAGATACGGCCGACGTCGGCAGTATATACCGATAGAACGGTCGAGGTAATGGTAAAGGGAAATGTCCGCAGACCGGGAAGATATAAAGTCGCCAACGGCACCACTCAGTTCGAAATACTGAAGGTCGCGGGCATTCGACCGACCTCCGATCTCTCACTGTTCAATCTGGCCTCACAGCTTGACAGTACCGGCGAACTTGATGTCGGTACCCTCGATCAACCGGTGGGGGTCAAGGATGCAACACTCAATGGCCGGCTGGAATTTTTTTTCGGAGAAATGAGCGTGATCGGTGGCGACGGACGGAGTGTCCCGCAACATGAAGGACTGGCGGTTTCACCGGGAGACCGTATCATCACCGAGGCATCTTCACAGGCGGAACTTTCTCTCGGAGCATACTCCCGGATCGATCTGGATAATTTCGCCGAGCTCGTGTTTGATAAGATCGGCGAGCAGGTGGATAACCGCACGCTGGTGGAGTTGTTTCACAAGGCAGGTGCGGTCTGGTATAAAATGGTGTACACCAAAAGCAGCGAGCTTTACCGGATCAATACCGCGCTGGTTACCGTTTCCATCGGAGGAACGGGAGCTGATTTCCTGATTGATGCCCAGTCCGACCGAATTGTCATCAATCTCATGGACGGTCTGCTGCTGGTTGAGCGTACCGGCGGCGGTGAGGCCATCAATATGATCAGCGGACAGACGGTCACCATTTTCTCCGATGGACGGCCGTTCCAGGTCACCAAACTGACGCCCGATGTCAGTGTCAATGAACGTTTCGCGCAGCTTTCCCGTGAAAAAGTAAACTACCTCTCCCGCCAGATGCCGCTCAATGTTCTTTTCTGCGGGACACCGGCGGTCTTCTATTTCATCCATGTCAATTTCGAACGGGGCAGATATATGATTGTCAATCTGCCGGGAGAGCTTCTCATCGAACACTTCGCCAACGGTATCAGCACGCTTGATCAGGCGTTTCTCTACGGTGGCCCGGTTATGGTGGCAACGTTTGTTGAGCGGATACTCGATACCCGTATTCCGAAGTACATCGTGTTCGATAAGGACGACCTCATCAATATTGCCGGTGCGATGGGAGGGCTCAGAGCGAATATCGATGAACATGCCGCCTCCTATCTCAAACTCAATTCCGGCAGCCAGAAACTTTCCGGCCAGTCACTGTTGAAATATCTCTCACCGGTTATTTCGGGTGTCGAAGGTGCGCGCCAGCGTCAGACGGAAATGCTCAGGGCGGTATTTACCGGACTTCAGAATAAAAGCATTATTCCGACACTGATGCTCGCGGATCAGATTATCGGTTCCACCGAAACAAATTTCGGCGCTACCGAGATCATGGATAATTATAGTAGATTTAATGAAAAAAGTTCCTGGACATATCGTGAAGCCGTATTGCCCGCCACATCCGTGCGGCGGGGAAGAAGAAATTGTCTGGAACCACAGTTAGACAAATGTAAAAAAATTCTGACGGAATATGAAAAGTAAAACGTATATGGTGATCGGTTCAACCGGCCAACTCGGTACCGATATGTGCGATGAACTCCGGCTTGCCGGTTTTGATGTTCACGGGGTGGACTACCCGGATATAGATATCGGAAACGAACGATCGGTTGCTTCTGTTGTTGATGCGCTCAAACCTGCCACCATTATCAATTGTGCGGCCTTTACCGCGGTTGATGACTGTGAAACCCAACGGGAACGGGCGTTTCTGCTCAATGCGGAGGGGGCCGGGTATCTGGCTGCCGCTGCCGGAGGTTGTGAAGCCCGCATCGTACATATCAGCACCGATTATGTTTTTGATGGTTGCAAGGACGGTTTCTATCTTGAAACCGATCAGACCAATCCTCAGACGGTCTACGGCCGATCGAAACTCGAAGGTGAGCGCCTGGTTGCTGCAGCGTGTGAAAATCATCAGATTTTCCGTATCGCCTGGCTCTACGGGATCCATGGAAAGAACTTTGTCTATGCCATCAGGGCCGCGGCCGATAAAAAGGCTGCTGCCGGTGAACCGCTCAGGGTGGTCGCAGATCAGTTCGGAACGCCGACGTCCACCCGTGAAGTCTGCCGGCAGGTGCTGCGGGCGCAGGCGATTTCCGCGACCGGAGTGTTTCATGCCACCTGTGAAGGCGACTGCAGCTGGTTCGATTTCGCGGGGACGATTGTCACCGCTGCAGGAATACCGGTGGAAGTCCTTCCCTGCACTACCGAGGAATTTCCGCGACCCGCTCCCCGTCCCCGAAACAGCAGACTCGAAAACCGGCGGCTCAAGGAAGAGCGTATTGACTGTATGGTCGACTGGCGGTCGGCTTTTGATGAATTTCTCCATGATGAAAAACGGAACAAGGAGCAGTAGTGTACGATATAACCACCGAAACGCAATTCAGTGCCGCCCACCGTTTGAAGCATTATCAGGGTCCCTGCGAGAACCTTCACGGGCACAACTGGCTCGTCAGGGCTACCGTCACCTGTTCTGAACTTGATAAATGCGGTATCGGGATCGACTTCAAGGTACTCAAGGAGAAACTGCGGGAAATTGTTGCTGATTTCGACCATAAAGATCTCAACGCGGTGCTTGAGCACGAAGATCTGAATCCTTCATCGGAAAACATGGCGCGTCATATATTTCACCGGCTGCGCCGGTCTCTTGACGGATGGAACGGTGCTGTCAATCGGGTCGAAGTGTTCGAAACACCGGGGAACTGTGCCGCCTATTATGAGTGAGTCACTGCTGGTCTGTGAACTGTTCAGGAGTATTCAGGGAGAATCTACTTACGCCGGAACCGTCTGTTCCTTTGTCCGTCTCGCCGGATGCAATCTTGAGTGCCACTATTGCGATACATCGTATGCGCGTTCCGGCGGCATCCTTATGACGATTGCCTCCATTGTCGAAAAAATCTGCGGTTTCGGGACCGGGCTGATCGAAATCACCGGAGGAGAACCCCTCCTTCAACAGGGAACTTCAGCACTCATCCGAGACTTTCTTGAACGTAAAAAAACGGTACTTATGGAGACCAACGGCAGCCTCGATATCGGTGTCGTACCGAACGGCTGCATCAGAATCGTTGATGTCAAATGTCCATCGAGCGGTATGCAGCACTCTTTTCTCGAACGGAATATCGCTGAACTGAAGCGGGACGACGAGGTGAAGTTCGTGATCGGTTCCCGGGAAGATTTCGACTTTTCGCTCGCATTTATCGGCAAGCATTCACTTGAGAAGAGGGCAATCCTGCTTATGTCCCCCGTCACCGGCATGCTTCCGTCTTCCGATCTCGCGCAGTGGATACTCGACAGCAACGTTCCGGTGCGTCTGCAGCTGCAGTTGCACAAAATTCTCTGGGGCGATCGAAGAGGAGTCTGAGATGAAAAAGGCGGTGATACTTTTAAGCGGCGGTATCGACAGTGCCACGTGCTGTGGTATTGCGCGGAGGGACGGGTATGAGCTGTATACAATGAGCTTTCGGTACGGGCAGCGTCACTACGTAGAACTTGAAGCCGCTGAACAACTGGCCCGCTATTTTAATGTGGCTTATCATTCGGTGGTAAATATCGACCTGCGGGCGTTCGGCGGCAGTGCGCTTACTTCGGAAACGGCTATTCCCAAGAACAGGGTTCCTTCCGGAGAGGAAAATGATATTCCGGTGACCTATGTTCCAGCCCGTAATACGATATTTCTCTCGTTCGCGCTCGGCTGGGCCGAAGTGCTTGATTCACGCGATATTTTCGTGGGAGTGAACGCCGTGGATTACTCCGGCTATCCCGATTGCCGGCCGGAATTCATCGCCGCCTACCAGAACATGGCCCGACTTGCCACCCGTGCGGGGGTTGAAGGGCGGGGAGTGACCATTCATGCTCCCCTGCAGGAACTTTCCAAGGGGGAAATTATCAGACTCGGTGATACGTGCGGTGTGGACTACGCGCTTACCCACAGTTGCTACGATCCTGCTCCCGACGGCGGAGCCTGCGGCGAGTGCGACAGCTGCCTGATCCGTAAAAGGGGGTTTGAAGAGGCGGGGGTGGCCGATCCGACCCGGTATGCCTGATTGCCTGCTGCCGTCACGTTCCGCTGAGTTGTTCCAGAAGCAGTGACAGACCCGTTGTGACCGTAGCCTGCCGTATGGCTGAGCGGTCGCCGGTAAATAAAAACCGGTGATGAGAAGTTCCGCCATTCGCCCGAACCCCAATAAATACCAGCCCGACAGGTTTTTCTCCGGTTCCGCCACCGGGACCGGCCACTCCGGATACGGCGATTGCACAATCTGCTTCACAAAGCCGGGCGGCGCCTTCGGCCATAGCCGTTACCGTTTCGGAAGAAACCGCCCCATGATCGAGAAGTGTCTGTTCGGGGACACCGAGCAGGCGTAGTTTCACTTCGTTGGAGTAGGCGATCACTCCTCCCCGAAACCATTCCGATGAGCCGGCAACAGAGGTGATCGCCCCACCGATAAGCCCTCCGGTGCATGATTCGGCAACTGCGCAGGTGCGATGCATTTTCCGAAGTTGCCGGCCAAGCTGCCGTGCCAGGGTTCGTGAATAGGAATCGAATGCAGTATCGGCAGACATGAAAAGAAAATAATTGATGCTGGTTTTTGGGAGAAAGTTGCCCAGGTGTTAGTTTTATAACGGTTGAATTTTTTTCTCGCCCGGCCAGAATGGTGTTTGAATTTTTTTTCCGAAAGTAATGATTTCATGCCTTTAGCAAAACGTCCGACAAAAAAAGCTTTCTCAAAAAGCAATAAATGTCCCCGTTGCGGTTCCCGCAAATTCGAAAAAACCTCGCAGCTTTCACTTCTTGATAAAATCCGGTTTGTCGGATGTACGGTCTGGGTATGCGGTAAATGCGGAAAAAAATGGGGCGGTTGACCGGGATATGTTTCTCCAAATGGCCATGAGAAGCAATAAAAACGCGATACTCATTCATCATTTTTAGAACCCTGTGTCAGACCTCTGATATCTGCGGTCTCCTCCGGAAGAACATCCGATCCGTATCCGGTATGTATCCGGATACCTGTCCTGAACTTTTTTATCCACCGACATCTTTTTCTTCCCGTAATCCGTAATAGTAGTTAAGTAGAATGGTGAACAAGGAAGGCTTCTTCAACATCGGAGGTGTATATGAAGATCTTGATTGCTTTTATAGTCCTTATTTCAACTGTTTTTCAGGTATCCGCGTCGGCGCAAAAATGTTGCGGCAAAACTCCGCCATGCACCATGGATACCCTGTCGTCAAAGACCTTTTACTATCTTCTGACCGGTGGGGCGATGATAGATAACGATGCATTGAATGAACGGTTCAATGCGAACGGAATCGGAGAATTTTCCCGGTATGCCGGAGCTATCGGTTTCGGGAGTATTCACCGGTTCAGACGATACGTTTCGGTATATGAATTTGAATCATTATTGTGGAAGAAAAACAGAGCGGATAATCTGGTCGGTATGCTGAATGCAGGTCGTTTCACGTCATTGCATGGAATTCAAATTGTCGATAAGCCATGGTTTTCTCTTTATCCGCTTGCAGGAATAGGAGCCGGATTCACGTCGATCAAGGCATGGCCCGAAGAAATCCCGTTTGATGGCGCACTGACTGACGGGGCCGCTTCTGCAACGAGGAGTGCGCTTATCCAGGCGACGTTTCTTCTTGATGTCGGGTTCGGTGCTCATTTTTCAAAATCGATGTCTTACGGAAAATCGGGATCGGCGATGGTGGGTATCAGGGCCGGGTATATTTTCGATCCGGTGAAAAGCAATCGCTGGTATCGCGACCGCAGCGAGGTACGTGACGGTCCCGACGGGAATCTTTCCGGGCCTTATGTCAGGATCATACTGGGAGGGTCCAGACCTCACCGGTCTGCAATGTACGGTAAAACCTGTTGCAGTAGCGGAATTGAATGTAAAAAACACGGGAAGAAATAAGACCTAAGCCGGCTTCGCCGGAGAGGCCAGAGGCCAGAAGCCAGTTAAATCAACACCTTAACTTATACATCTTTGCTACGACAAAGCGTAGATGTTACATTGAAAGATTCTAAAATGTAATGTATCCAAAGCATTCTGCTTTGTTTTTCATGGTGTCTTGTCCGTCTGATAAAGCTCCGCCCAATGGACGGAGTTGTTTTTTCCTGGAGTGCGTGCACTTGTCAACTCCGGGAGGCTTCCGGTACTCGATGGTCACTAACAGCCGTTTCCGGTGGGGCTTATGGGTTGTTGCTGTTACTTTTTGCTTCTCTCCATCGCAACGGGTTTATGATTTATGCTCAATACGTCCGGGTAGATGATCGTGGCTGCATGGCGGAGGCGTACCCATAGGGTATATTGAGGTGCCGTTATGTATAATTTTACCTTTTAAATGGATGGTAGATGACTGAAGAAGCAACGATACCTTTGAAGTTCGCAGATCTCGGTTTGAATGCACCGGTACTTAAAGTACTTAAAGAGATAGGCTACGAGATTCCGACACCGATTCAGGCACAGACAATTCCCCATATACTCGATGGACGCGATGTACTCGGACAGGCGCAGACCGGAACCGGAAAGACCGCCGCATTTGCCCTGCCGCTCCTCTGCCGTATTGATATCACCCGATTGAAACCGCAGGTTCTGGTACTCGCTCCTACACGTGAACTTGCTATTCAGGTTTCCGAAGCGTTTCAGGGATATGCTGCTCATCTTAAAAAATTTCATGTCGTTCCAATCTATGGCGGAACAACATACGAAGGACAGTTGCGTCATTTGAGACGGGGCGTGCATGTCGTGGTCGGTACCCCCGGCAGAATTATGGATCACATGCGACAGCAGACTCTTGATCTTTCCGAACTGGAGTGTCTTGTTCTGGATGAAGCAGACGAAATGCTTCGGATGGGATTTATTGACGATGTCGAGTGGGTGCTGGAGCGTACGCCGGAACACCGTCAGATCGCGCTGTTTTCCGCCACCATGCCTCCGGTGATAAAACGTATCGCCGGCAAGCATCTGAACGACCCGGTGGAGATCCGCATACAACGGAAAACCACTACCGCCGAGACGATCCATCAGCGCTACTGGATTGTAGGGCGCATGCATAAACTCGATGCGCTTACCCGGATACTTGAAGCTGAAACCGGTGAGGGTATCCTGATTTTCGTCCGTACCAAAACCGTGACGATGGAACTTGCCGAAAAACTGCAGGCTCGTGGAGAGGATGCGGTTGCCCTTAACGGTGATATCGCACAGAACAATCGTGAACGTATCATTAATCAGTTCAAAGCGGGAAAAATCAACATACTCGTTGCAACCGATGTTGCCGCCCGCGGGCTTGATGTTGACCGGATCAGCCATGTAATCAACTATGATATTCCAACTGATACCGATTCCTATGTGCACCGGATTGGTCGAACCGGTCGGGCCGGCAGGGCAGGCGAGGCCATTACTTTTGTGGAACCGCGTGAAAAACGGATGCTTCTTTCAATAGAACAGGCGATAAAAAAGAAAATTGAGTTGTTTAAAATGCCTTCCACAAAAGATCTCAATACCATCCGGATCGCCAAATTCAAGATGCGTATCAGTCAGACGATCGAAACAGGTGATCTTGATTTTTTTCATTCGCTGGTCGAGCAGTATCAGACTGAACACAATGTAACCGGGCTGGAAATCGCCGCCGCACTGGCGAAAATGGTACAGGGTGATGACCCGCTCCTCTTTGAAACCATCGCTCCCGATGCAGCAGGTGCAGAAAGATCCGGTAAACCGCCCCGAGGGGAATCCCGAGAGAGGGCAGGAGGCCGGGGCTCGAGTGTGCGGATGGAATCCTACCGTGCTGAGGTAGGGCGCAATCACAAGGTACAACCGGGAAACATCGTCGGAGCCATTGCCAACGAGGCGGGTATTGAAAGCAGATACATCGGCAGAATTAACATTTACGATGAGTACAGCATTATCGATCTGCCGGAAGGGATGCCGAAGGATATGTTGCAGCAGTTGAAAAAGATACGGGTAGGGGGATTCAAGCTCAATATTTCACTTCTGAAAGGTGGAAAGCCTCCACGTCCGGAAAAAGGCCCGGTAGCTTCCGCTCAGGGGAGAAAAAACATGGGCAAATTTGGTGGACGGAAATGAAAAGTATCTGATCAGAATCAGGAAAATGGGTTAGAGATTCCACTGATACGTGCATTACCCGAAAATCTATTTTTAATTCAGAACCGAATGTACACAAAAACCCTTCTGATTTTACGTGAAGGTAATTGTATTGCGGGTAATTGACTCGTGTATGGTTTGGATCTATTTTTTCACATATTTCTCTTAATCTGTTCGGTCCGAACGAAGATTTTCGGGCACTTTATTTCGGACGGCTACTTCGTTTCAGCATACGAACATCATATTTTTTCACTATTCATTTATATATTGAAGTCGTGGTATGTACACAAAACATCAGTGGAGGGGAGCCATGAACACGCGTTGTGCGCTTTCGATTTGTATCGTGATAGTTACTTTTTTATCGGCATATACCGAACCGGTTGGTGCGCTGCTTATGCATGAAAATAAACGATACGGACACTATAACGTTCCCGGAGATGCCGCTCATCACTACTTCAACCTCCTTGAAGGACCCGCATGGGAGAACAAATACTGTGCGTTTCGCATGTATATAGATATGGATGACCGTAATGCGATTGATATTTTCGGAAAATTGAAAGAGGGTTCGTTTTTACAGAATTTCAATGATGCTTCAGATGATCCGCATGCAATATGGAGCTGGGGAACGGATATTCTCAAAGTCGGTTCCGCGATGGGACTAGGAAGCTTCAGACTTTTCAATAATGGTCAGTGGATTAATCCGCAGTTACCGGAAACGATAGACAGCCTTGTGATAACCATCGCCGATTCATCGGTGGAGACCCCGCAGGTACGGCTTGGATATTACGGCTGGAATATCGGTAATGGAAATAAAATTACCGTATTCTGGACGATCTCGACAACGTTTGAGGAACGGGCGGTACATTGTGAACTTTCTATAGAGGGCAACTATTCCGGCAAGGTCGTGGCCGGGATGGTCAATCACAATGAAAATACCGACAATCCCAACCGTCAGACGGTCTCGGTTATCCGGGATGAGGAACCACCGCTTCTGGCAACGCTGGGAAAGCAATCAGCATTACCGGAGGGGTACACCGATTCATTACTGATGGCGATCTACACGGAAAGCTCCTATTTTGATTCGTTCGTAAAAGACGGAACGACCAACCTCGGGATGGTACTTACCCCGGATGAAGAGAATAAAGTCAGGTGGTCGTTTGCCTACAGTTGTGTATGCGAAGTGAATCCGCTTTTCAGGCATGCCGACTGGAAGAAAACGTTGATACCACCCACCTCCGTCGACCGGCAATTCACTGTCGAACAATCTTATCCGGTCTCCGGCAACACGTCGACGATGCCCGCACTTGTCTATTCCCTGGACGGGAGAGTATTCGGGAAAATGCCCGGGAATGCCGTTCTTCCGGGGCAGTGTTCAAACGGGGTGTATGTAATCAACAGGAAAAGTGGCGGCAATAACGGTAGCGGGTTGACGCATTATAAAGTGAATTCATTGTTTTCCAGGTAAGTTTTATTTGAATTGTAAAAGTGCTGTGACACTGCGGCTTTTAAAAGGCGATGCTGCCGGGAGCTCTGCCGGTTTTTTTGCTGATTACCGGTTATTCAAAACTAGAATACCCCGTCCACTGGGCGTGGTCAGAGATAAGAGGCCTTGCCGTTTATCTCTGTAACAGTCGTTGTTATACTGCTTGCGCTTTCGCACAATGCGTTTATAATAAAAACAGTACGCAGTACTGGACTCATTGCGCATAAGAAATGGCAATGAAAATGTTTTGGGTAATCCGCGCCACACTATCGTGTGTCGACTTCCTCCTGCTTTTAAGGCTCTGGCCTCAAATCAGGAGGCCCCGTGCTCCGCGCGGGGAGAGGATTCACTCTCCGTGAGGACGGCGGAGACTCTACTGTTTATCACCTTGTACAGTGATCGTAACATCATGCTTCGAACAAGTCAGCGCATCCAGGTCGGCAAGGATGAAGGTGATGGTTTCGGTTCCTTCGGCAATGCCCTTGAAACGGAAGAAGAAACGGGATTCCTTTACCAGTCTGAGAATGTTGCCGCTCCAGGTTGATTCGAGGCGCAGGTCGAGCGGTTGCTTGTTCTGGTTGTAGAATGCCTTGCCGTATGCAGGAACAATATAGACGGTCACCTCTTCGCCCTTTTTTATGGTTGATGACGAGATGATCACCTCGTCGAACTGCGGGCGGTAGCGGTCGATGTCGGTGACGACAAAGCCTTCGGTGTACTTCTGAAGGTCGCGGCAGAATTGCTCGACGTTGAGTTTGACCTTCAGCCGGGCTGTTGTATTCTTGAGTGAAAATACCGCCGGTTTTTAGAACAATCGATTGAAGCGCTCCCATTAGTATAAGTGTCATCAACGACTTCGCCCTCTTTCCAGTGCGGTTTTGTTACGGTCGTTTTCGCATAAGCTACGAGAATGTCAGTATCCGCTTCAATGTACATAATCGATGCCTGCAGGACGGACGGCGCCACAAACACCGTCTTCTTCCCCGTCGACGTTGTCGGGTTCCCCGGAATCCAGATCTTATCGCCCGGATAAATCTTGTTCGGGTCAGGCCGCTGCTTTCGGAAGTCGGCATTCTGCGGATCATTGTAAATGGTTTTCCAGTCGGCGATACCTGCTTCTTTGGCGATTTCAGAGAGCGTATCGCCGGATTTTATTGTATACCAGTCGTTTTTCGGGATAGCCATAGACGTTCCGTTTTCTTACTCTTTTATCGTTATCGAAGGATAATTTTCAAATACGACCTCTACCGGACCTGGAGGAACTGATTCTATTCGTGCGAATCCGTTTTCGTCGAGGGTGCCTTTCTGTGTGCTGCCGTCGGGGAGGTGCAGTTCAAACGGCTCGTTTGCGAGAGCACGTAACCTTTATCCAGTGGTAATTTGACTATCAATTATCAAATATCGATCTGTACAACTTCAATCGGTTGCCAGGACAGCATTCGTTCCAGACTTCAACTTGTATTTTCCTCTGAAGAGTGTCATGGACGGTTTTAATTATCATGTCAAGTTCTATCGGATCAGTACGATCCGGTTTGGTGTAGCCGAGATCTTTTAGTGAAATAAAGGCATTCATACAGCTTCTACACTCGGGAAAATCAATCGTATAAAACGAAAGAACTGGTACGAAGTGAACTCCGCCAATAGTATGCCATGTGTACGCAATTCCGACTTTTTTGTCATTCCCGCGGCAGTCGACGCACGGTCCAACTGTACAATGGTTGTTTCGATCAATAATTCGACAATCGGTCAAACCGAGGTGAGTAAGGTAATTGACCGCGCTGTCAACGGATAGGTCCCAATGCAAATGTTCGGCATTTTGTAGTAGCTTCTGTATGCTTATTGAGTCAGTAGTCGTGCTTCTGTTATCTTCAGCCATTACAATAGTAACCAGTATAGCACCTAAAAAGTATGTTGTTAATACGGTTCTGAGAAGGTCGGATTTCATTTTATTTTGTTCGTAAAAAGGGAATTCCATGATTTTGATTTAAAGAATAGCTCGTCTTTGAAATCCCTGAAGGAGTCACATCATAACGCCATGCAATTGATGAACCTGCTAATGCACTTTCGGTAATTTTACCTGCACTAATTTCCTGTTCACCATAAAAAGTAGTACCTTCAACTCCAATTGTGTTAACCTGCAAGATCGATGCAAACTCCTCGGCATATTGTTTAGAATTACAGGTGGCAAAATATACAGTTGCATTATTTCGAAAGGATGTTTTTTTAAATACTCTTGGTTCCGGTAGTCTTTCGACGCCATATTCATAAAGTGGACCGTCTTCTATTCCGTGTCCAAAATAAACCAATTTTCGAATATTTGACAAACTATTTATAAATAGAACTAATTCCATTGCATTGTGAGTAAGTACTTTATAGTTCCTGAATTTATTGCCGTACGCATTTAATTTGTCAATATTGGTTTTTGACATGCTTTTCGAAACTAAAACATATACAAATTCATTTTGACCAACAACTACATTTTCTACAGTCCGGGTATTGAGTAATCTATCAACTCTTCGAATGAAGTTGTCTTCCGAGTTATGTTGATGACGACTTCCGGCAGGCGCATCAGTACCAACGATTATTACAATCTCTGAACGATAGGAGAACTGCACCTTTGCTCTACCACAATGAATGTCCTTCAATTCTCCCACATTATTATCATTATCGTCATTAGCATAAAAATCGATATAAAACTCAACATCTGATTTCTTCTGAATGTCAATCTCAAGTACGAAGTTTTCTCCGTATTTAACTTTAATTGAGTTATTGCTTATAATTGTTATTTCCGGATCGGAAACCGACAGTTTGATCGTAATGATCCCCTCAGGGTCTTTGCTGTTATCACACCCTTTTTGAACTGAAAATGGAAGTTTGATTTTTCTAACCTCAGTTTCAACCACTTTGGGCTGAATTTTACGTAACTTCTCATCTATATACTCTGAAAGCGTCGTTTCGTTTGGATCTCCGGATAAATACCCGAAGTCGTTGTTGAAGCTGCCTCTATCAAATTCAACAACAGGAATAAACTCATCCATCATGAGCGGCTGAAAATCAAAAAAAGTCGAGGTTTGTCCCGAAAGCCGTATTACCGCCATTACGTTTTCTCCTGCGGATATGTTAGCAATTCAATTTTCATAAGGTCATCGGTAATTTCAAGATCCTTTAATAAATCGTTGCCAATCCGTTCATCGTTATATTCAAAATCAATTGTTCCATCAGAGAGATCTATCTCAACCTTCTTACCAATCATATTCTTCGTGGAAATGACCAGCATTACTTTTTTATTTCTCCCTGCCCTTTCAATTTTTTCCCCGTTATCATTTTCAAAATACACATCAACAAATTCCGGGGTGTCCGATTTAGGAACGGTGACACTCTCACTCTTGAATGTCCCCGCAAATGCATTCTCCACCTCTGCATAATACTCCACCGTATCACTATCGCTCTTCAACCCTTCCGGCTTCTTCAGCTTGAACTCCGTACTCCACGAATCACCGCTTACCAGCCGTCCCTCGTTGACCTGCCGCAGATCCTCCGTTTTTCCGTTGTATACCGCAAAGAGTTTTGCATATACCTTGTTCTCTTTGCCGTCGGGTTTTCGGCTTGCCGTGTAGGTGAAGGTTACCTTTGCCTTTGCATCGAATTTGAAGCCGCCATTGGGCTCATCAAATTTTCCGGAGGTGAATTTGATGGTGAGGGTATCGACCATCGGAGTTTCCGTAAGCTCTTCGGTTTCATCTTTTTTACCGCCGAAATTTTTCCGGTCGACTTCCGAATACGCCTCATTCCAGATGTCGGTATAGGTCAGATACCCCTTGGGGTAGAGCCAGGTGATTTTCTGGAATAAGAGCTGCAGTTCTTCGAGGTGACCGTATCGCTCGAACTGCTGTGCTTTAGTATCAGGAATCAGATAGCGGATTCTTTCGAGACGGACATGCTCGAGTGTCATACGGAAGTACTCTTCGGTCCTTCCGACTTGTTTATTGTAGTTGTACCACCGTACTTCGACTTTCTGAAAAAAAGTGCCGCTGGTGAGATATTTCATTAGCGGCACACTCATTTTGTCGATCTGTTTTACGATGGCCATGGGTTCATGCTTGCGGACGAAATCCACGCCGTAGAGAAGAGAGAAGAAATAGTCTTTCTTGATGGTATAAACCCGATGACTGAACTCTTCGCCGTAAGCACCGGTAAGATCGGATGTTTCAGCATCCTCAACGGGTACGGGACCTGGTATCGGTTTCCCGTCGGGGGCATATATCGATATAATCGGTGACTGGGGCATTGGTGTGAAACTTTCGGTACTCTCTGATGGTTGTCAGCCGGATCTGCCGCTACGGTGGCTGAGCAAATTCCGGCGGCGGAACAGGAATAGGGAGGTGGTCATCTTTACCTCTTCAGTATCCCTTACCGGATCAAAATATTAACTAAAATACAATCGTCACGCACCCGGTGTTGTGATACTCATCACATTTGGGACGTATTTTGCTGTATTTTGGTAATGGGTAGTCGGGGGGATAGAAAAAGAAACCTTGAGTTCTCAACGGCTCACCGAGCAGGCCCGCTTGAGTAGTAGAAATACGACAGTTTTTTAAGGTGTTTCGGCGTGCCATCCCTCGGAGTGTCGCAATATGGTATGATATGATAAGAGCGATTGAATAGGGAACAAATTTAAAAGGGGGCACCCGTGCGGAAACTGATAATTCTATGCCTGGTGGTTATGGTTTCGGGAAGCGCTTTCACCAGCTTTAGCAGAATCATTCAGGTTGGTAATGGCAAACAATACCGCGAATTGCGTGAAATTGAAGACCTGACGGAACCGGGGGATACCATCGAGGTGGATGGAGGAGCGACCTATGCTTCGGGAGCAACGTTCGCAGAAAACCGGATAACACTGCTTGGTATCCGTACCGGCGACGAAGCCCGCCCGGAAATCAGTGGCAGCACCTCGTACGGGCTGAATATTACGGGTGACGATATTGTTGTGGAAGGGTTCCATGTAACCGGCATGCCGAAAGGCATCGGTGTATTCGGAAACAATATTATCGTGCGGGACTGCATTATTTCGGAATGCAATCACGGCCTGATCGGTTACGGTACCGGGACCGGAAATGTAACGGTTGAGTACTGTGAATTTGTCGGTAACGGTATTCCAACCGGCGGGGCTACCCAGCACCAGATCTACATGGCAACCGATGAAATCACCCACCCCGGATCGGTGTTCAGGCTGCAGTTCTGCTATCTGCACGATGGCGTTGAAGGTGACAACGTGAAGTCACGCGCGGAACGCAATGAAATCTATTACAACTGGATTGAAGTGGCGGGGTCGAGTGGACACGGCCTCGGACTGTTTGCTCCGGATCCGGACGACAATGACCAGGTCGAAATTGATACCAGGCGGGAAGATGCCGATGTGGTGGGTAATGTCATTATTCAGAGCCGCAACTCCTGCGCCCGGATCGGCGGCGACCTGCCGGGAAATCCCACCAATGGGCGATACCGCTTTGTCAACAATACCTTTATCCTGACCGGCAGCCGCGGAGATGCGGTCAGAACGTTCAATATGATCGAAACGCTGGAAATGTTCAATAATGTTGTTTACAGTGCCGATCCCGACGCCGATATCAGGGTGATCAATGACGCCGACGGTGAATGGGTGCACAGCCCGCGAACGCTCATCGGTGCTAATAACTGGATCAGCGAACATGCGACACGTCTTCCATCGGCGAGTGAATGGAACAACACGCTCAGCGGAACCGGCTCACCCTTCGTCGATGCGGAAAACGGGGATTTTATCCCCGGTGCCGAGAGTCCGCTGATTGATGGCGGGGCTGCGGAGACGCCCACGGTTGTAGCGTATCCTTTTGCCGATCCGTTATTTCCACCGGTGTATCTGCCTTCATCTCCATCACTCATGGCGCCCGGCAGTGCCCGCGCCCGGCCAACGGATGGGCATATCGACATCGGTGCATTCGAAGCCGGGTCGCAGCAGGTAGTGCGGGAACTTCTGGTAGAGAAGTTGCAGATTGGGCACCCGACACAGCTGCCCGCGGAATGGTTCGGAATTGACGGGAGAAAAATCGTCCGGAACGCGGTGCCGCCGGTTCCGGGAGTATGGGTACAACGGAAGAGGGTGGAGGGGGCAACTGTTGTCCGCAGGACGGTTGGGGTGAGGTGAAGTGAGCAGTGTGGCTAATATGGTACTTGGTGGGTAACGCACTGCAACCATTAATTCTGCCTGGCTGATACTATTTTACTCAAAAATAACTCGAAACACTCAATCGTCACCTTTCAATATAGCGGACCAACGTAAATGACCAAAGAAGAGCTCAAGCAACTCGAAGCAACCCTCTGGCGCACCGCCGATACTCTGCGTGCAAATTCAGACCTGAAATCATCTGAATACTCCACCCCGGTTTTGGGGCTCATTTTCCTGCGGTTTGCCGATAACAAGTACAGTGTTCACGAGGCTGCAATAAATGCCGAATTTAAAAAACTGCAGGGAACACGTCGCGAGCGGCCGATTCATGAGATTGCCATCGAAAAGTGTGGTTTCTACCTTCCTCCCATGGCGCGCTATGACTACCTGCTGAATCTTCCCGAAAAAGAGGACATCGCGAAAGCAATCAAGCAGGCAATGACGCTCATTGAGGAATTCAAACCTGAACTGAAAGACACCCTGCCGCAGGATGAATACTTCAGACTGGTTCGTAAACCCGAATCGCGAACCATACCGAAACAACTGCTCAAGAACTTTGCCGATATTCCAAAGAACGCAACCGGTGATATGTTCGGGCAGATCTATGAATATTTCCTCGGTGAATTCGCGATGGCCGAAGGTCAGGGCGGTGGTGAGTTTTTCACCCCCCGGTCGGTGGTGCGCCTTATGGTGCAGATCATCGAACCGCATAACGGAACGGTTTTCGACCCGGCATGCGGTTCGGGCGGGATGTTCGTGCAGTCGGCACAGTTTATCGAAGCACGGAACGTTCCCGGTGAAGACATGAGCCTCTTTGTGTACGGACAGGAGAAGACACTCGAAACCGTAAAGCTGGCAAAGATGAATATTGCGGTAAACGGTTTGCGCGGTGAAATACGGCAGGCGAACACCTATTACGAAGACGCTCACGACAGTTTCGAAAAATTCGATTACGTACTCGCCAATCCACCGTTCAATGTAGACGATGTCAACCTTGCAAAAGTTGAAGGCGACCGGCGGTTCAACACCTACGGTATTCCGCGTAACAAAGGCGATGCGAAGGCGAAAGACAAGGGTGCCGTAACCGTACCGAATGCGAACTACCTCTGGATCAACCTCTTCGCCACCTCACTCAAGAAAAAAGGGCGCGCCGCGCTCGTTATGGCCAACAGTGCTTCCGACGCGCGCCACAGTGAAGCGGATATCCGAAAAACGCTCATTGAGAAGAACCTGATTTACGCCATGCTGACACTGCCGTCGAATATGTTCTACACGGTCACCCTTCCGGCAACCCTCTGGTTTTTCGACAAGGGCAAGACCGACGAGAAGATCCTCTTTATCGATGCCCGCAACATCTTTACGCAGATCGACCGCGCCCACCGTGAGTTTTCCGAAGAACAGCTCCAGAATATCGCCATCATCAGCCGGCTCCACCGCGGCAACCGGCAGGCATTTATCGACCTTGTCAACAGCTATTTCGCAAACGGGTTTTCGGGACTCACCGGCCATCGGCCGCAACTTGCCGAAACGTCCGAAAAGGTTGTCGCGTATCTCAAGGAAAACGACTGCGAAACAATTCCCGATTTCAAACCGGTACTCAAAAATGCCGATAAACTGCTCGATGCCTATACAACCTATCTGGCTGCTGTAAAATCATTATCCATAGAAAAAGCAAACTCCGCACAACGTAAACTTGCCGCAACAACAACACCTTTTTTTGCGAAACTCCACGAACTTCTCAAACAGGTGGATAAAGCGGTACGGAATATCGACACGGTAACAGCATCCGGCGGGCGCGGTGGCAACCGCGACCTGAAAGCCCTTAAAACCGAAATAGAAGCACTGCACAAAGAGGCCCGGGCAGCCGAATACTATTTCACCCATATCACCTGGTTGCAGGAGCGGTTTCCCGATGCCGACTACGAAGATGTTACCGGCCTGTGCAAGCTGGCAACACTCGACGATGTCAAGGAGCAGGAGTACTCCCTCAATCCCGGCCGCTACGTGGGCGTGGTGATTGAGGAAGACGGAAAAACCGAGGAGGAGTTTATCGAAGAGATGCTCACGATGAATACGGAGCTTGAGAAGCTCAATGCCGAGGCGCGGGAGCTGGAGCGGGTGATCGGGAAGAATATCAGGGCGATTGCGGGGGAGTGAATGAAAGTCACCCCGCAAGTCACCCCACAAGTCACCCCGCAAGTCGCAAGGATGCTTGCTGCGATTAAAGGGGAGATGAGCCGTGATGAGTTGCAGGCGGTTTTGAAGCTCAAGGACCGGAAATCATTCAGTACGCTCTACCTGCAGCCGGCAAGCAAAGGCGGGATGGTTGAAATGACTATTCCTGAAAAACCGAACAGCAGGCTGCAGCGGTACAGGTTGACGGAGTTGGCGATGCGGGCGGTTGGGGGTGTGGGATGAAATCTCCTATTAAAAATTGGGAAATTTCCCCGTTAAGGAACGTTTGTATTGAAATTATTGACTGTATTAACAAAACTGCTCCATCTGTCGAATTCGAAACACCATATAAGATGATTCGAACTACAAATGTAAAAAAAGGACGAATTAATCTTGACGAAGTTAGATATGTGGACGAACAAACCTACCTTAAGTGGACTCGCCGGTCAAAATTAAATAAAAATGATGTCATTTTAACACGAGAGGCTCCATTAGGTGAGGTCGGTCTATTACGCGTTGAAGACAATGTGTTTTTAGGTCAGCGTACGATGGTTTATCGAGCGAATAAAAACAAGCTTTCACAAATGTTTTTACTCAAGAGTACCGAGTTCTCAGTTAAGATACTTTGTCTTTTAATCGTTTTGCAATATCCATTTTCAGCCGAGAGTGTT
>JAFGHA010000217.1 GCA_016930275.1 Chitinispirillaceae bacterium | reverse complement strand
GTCACCCGATCGCCGAAGCGATTGTCACCGAAACCCGTTCACGTGGTATTGAACCAGTCTCGTGTACCTCATTCGTTTCGGTAGACGGAAAAGGAGTAGCCGGCATGGTCGGCGGTTCCCGGGTGGTTGCCGGTAACCGGGCAATGATGGAGGATGAACAGGTTGACATGGCCGTGGTAACCGCCTTTGCCGATGATTTTGAAAAACGGGCGATGACCGTGGTGTTCTGTGCGGTTGATGGAAAGATACTTGGTTGCATCGGTCTGGCGGATGTCGTGAAGCCCGATGCGCACAGCGCGGTCGATACTCTCGGGAAAATGGGTATTCAGACGGTACTGCTCTCGGGCGACAGCAGCCGCAGTGTCGATGCGGTTGCTCGGCAGCTCGGTATTTCTTCGGTGCGGGCGGAGGTATTGCCGCGGGATAAAGCCGAAGAGGTGCACAAGCTGCAATTGGCCGGAGAGAAGGTCGCGTTTGTCGGTGACGGCATCAACGACGCCCCGGCGCTCGCGCAGGCCGATGTCGGTATTGCCATCGGCAGTGGAACCGATGTTGCAATGGAGAGTGCGGAAATAATACTGGTAAAGAGTTCTCCGGTCGATGTCGCTACGGCGTTACAGCTTGGAAAGGCGGTGTACAAAAGAATCCGCGGGAATCTCTTCTGGGCATTCGCGTATAATAGCGCACTCATTCCGCTTGCCGCAGGAGTTCTCTATCCGGTGTGGCATATTGTTTTCAAACCGGAACTGGCCGGTCTCGCCATGGCGATGAGTTCGGTTACGGTGGTGACCCGCTCACTGATGCTCAAGAGGTTCAAACCCGAAAATAACCGGATTCCCGTCGCGTAATCTCCCGTTTCACCTTCACTCGATGAAAGCACATGCTATGCAACTGGTTCTGGATGCCGTCACCTACGAATACTCCGCGGGAAGCCGGTTCAGGCTGGAGCCGCTGTCATTCGGTATTGACACCGGAAAAATTACGGCGCTTATCGGATCGAACGGAAGCGGTAAAACCACCCTTATCAAGGTGCTCATCAATGAACTGGTCGGTTACCGGGGAACGTATTCCATTGACGGGCACCCGGCAAGGGATACGAAGGGCAGTCTGCTTGCAACCTGCGGTATCGGGTATGCCCCTGAATATCCGGTACTCGAAGAGCGGTTGACGGGTAAAGAGACAATGGAGCTCCTTCGTGATATTCACCAGCTTTCCGCCGGTGAGTATAAGGAGCAGCTTGCTGAATGCAGAAAAGCTCTTCATGTTGAAGAGTGGTTCGACAATGCTCCCTGCAGCGGGTATTCGCAGGGAATGCGTAAAAAGGTGTCGCTGATGATCGCGTTTCTGGGACGCCCGAAATTCATAATAATAGATGAACCAACCAATGGCCTTGATCCGCTGGCGACCTTCGGACTCAAGCAACTCCTTTCCCGACGGGCCGGGCAGGGTATCGGTGCGCTGGTATCCTCGCATATGCTCGATTTCGTTGAACGGGTTGCCGCCGAAGTACTTATCCTGAAAAAGGGCAATGTTGCCTTTGCCGGAACTGTCGCGCATCTGTTTGAGGAACATCCCGGCAAACCGCTTGATGAGATTTATTATCATCTGTTCATGCAGGAAACGGAGCCTGCATCGGAATGAACACTCGCGCTCTCGCAACACTGTCCGCCTCACTGATCGGTCCGGTACCTGATCCGGGGCGGGCGGTCGTAAAGGGAAGCATGCTTGGTACGCTGGCGTTTCTCATCTTCGAATTCGCATCGAAATTCAATGAGAACATTCCACGTGTTCCGGTTGCATGGCTGTTGATGGTTGCGACTCTTGCAATTGAAACCGTCCTCCTGTTTCGTCTGGTGAGTTTTGTTCGGTTTCCCCGAAAGCCGGATTTCATGTTCGTCGCACGTCTCGGTTATGCGCAACGGATTACAGTTGCACTGCACGCGTCAAAACGGGCACATGCGGCATTTATTCCCTTTACCGGTGCCGCACTCGCGGTTGCCGCGGTACTCGAAGCCGCGGCAATGGATGAACGGTCACCAATGGTGCTTGCGGCACTGCCGTGTGTCACGCTGCTGTTCATGGCGGGAACCGGATTGTTCTGTCGATTTGCCATCAGCCGGCGCTGGGTCGGGGTTACACACCGTGACGATACCAAAGGTATCCATGCCGTTGGGGAGGTCCCGTTTTTCAGGGCATTGCTTGCACGGAAGAGTATTGTCGTTGCGCGTTGTTTGAGTGGATGGATGCCGTCGCGATCCATACGCATGCTTCTGATGCGGAACCTGCTTTATCTGCTTCGGGGAGAGATCATACTCACGCTGCTGCTGCTCATTGCCGTCCCGGTACTGCTCTTTTTCCTGATGTTGCTGATTGGTGATCCATGGTCGCCCTTTGTTTCGCTACTGCCGCTCGTTGCCGCGTTCATGATGCAGCTTCACTTTATTGGCGAAATCGGTGAGGCAGCGGTCGCGCTCCCCGCCTGCTACTGGATTGCGGTGAGGTACCGCTCAATACTGGTTAGCAATCTTCTTTCGCTGATGCTGCCACTGGCGGTGGTACTGCCCGTGTATTATCTGGTAACCGCCTCCACCCTGGTAACTCCCGCAGGTGCGGTACGCGGTGGTAATGAACTGCTGTTTTTTATGGTAACCGCAGCAATCGGTGCCTTCCGGGTCTCTTCCGGCAAACGGCGTGATCAGGATGGTGTCACCGACTTTCTTCTATTTGCCGGTATAGCGGTTGGCAATTTTATTCCCTGGTCAGGGAGCGTGTTTGCCGTTGCGGTTGCGGGGGTGCTCCTGCTGCTTAACCGCGAGATGGTGCGTTCATGAACTGCGACAGTGCGATGTGAATTTTCCGGCAATCGAACCGGACGCGGGGTGTCCTGAGTTTCTGGCTGCTCGTCGATCGGTTCCGATAAAGGTGGCCGACGGAAATTGCCTTTTCGCGGCCTATAAACCTATTTTCACCATCAGACGAGACGTATAACCAGCAACGAATGTGTGGCGCATGAATAAAATAGTGATTTTACGGGCGAACCCCCGGCAGGAAGGGTACACCCGGTATCTGACTGATAAACTGATTGCGGGAATCGCAGGTTCCGGTACCGAATACCGGGATATCAATCTGGTCGGTAAAAACATCAATCCCTGTATCGGTTGTTATCATTGCTGGACAAACGATGAGGGTATCTGTGTTCACAACGATGAGATGACGGAGATCACGGAACACCTTGCCTGGTGCGACGTGGTTCTTTTCGCAACACCACTCTATCATTTTTCCATATCGTCTTTGATGAAAGTCGTTCTCGAGAGGACGCTGCCTATTACCAGGCAGGGAATCGAACGGGGACCTTCGGGCAATTTTCGCAATTTGCTGCGCGATAATAAATGGAAGGGGAAAAGCATTGCAGTTTTATGCGCCGCCGCGCTGCGGGGTGAGCATCTGTTTGACGGCGTCGAAAAAACACTTGAACTGGTTGCGGAGGGAATCCATTTCAGAAATGCCGGTCTGCTGCGTCGGCCGGAGACGTATCTGCTGCAATTCGCATTGGCGAAGCCGAAAACAATGAAAATTATTGAAACGGGGCTTGAACGGGCCGGATACGAGCTTGCGAACGATGGTTGTTTTTCTCAAAAGACAATTAATGATGTCTCCACGACACTCGCTGTGGATACGAATTATTTTCAGATGTACTCCAATATTTACTGGGAACACGTCGGACGGGATACAACACGAGCCGCTTCGGTTGAAAGTATCCGTGATCTTGTACTCCACGATGTCCGTATATTGATGAACGAATTTGCCCGCAGTTTCGACCCGGTAGCCGGGGCGCGGTTACGAACGGTTATGGTGTTCGACTTTCCCGATAAATCGTACACTTTCAGAATCGCGGTGAAAGATGCTCAATACGCATTCACTGCGGAAGATGACTTAAATGCCGATATGCGGGTGACTGCAGACAGCATTATCTGGGCGAAGGCATTCACCAGAGAACTATCCATGCGGGATGCGCTGATGTCCGGCAAGATCAGGGTCGAGGGAGATAAATCCCTGTTCATGAAGCTTGAACGATACTTTCCACCGCCGAACAACTGATCCGGATTCTAGGGAAGAACACTATGGACCCCGTGCGGTGCATTGCTACGTTTCCGGTAAACGGTTGACATCTATTTTCACTGGGCACTTTTTCCGCTCTTCCCTTTCCCTATCTCACGCAGATCCGGCTGAACATTTGCGCCCCCTATCCCCCGTAGGGGAACTTCTATGGTGATAATAGTACTATACAAGTCCCCCTGCGGGGGATTTAGGGGGCGTCCTGATCGAAGTCCTGGGCATTACCTTGTTCCGGACAGAAACAAAATAAAAGTTGAATTTCTGAAAATATCGGTGTATATTAATATTGCCAATAGCAATAATAAATATCAGCAAAGGTGGATAGTGGCAAATAAAGACGTGATGGCCAACCGTATCATTGATTTAATCGTTGCGTTAAAACACAAATGTTCCATTCGTGAGGAAGATATTCAACAGGAATTCAGTCTTTCTCAGGCGGAATATCACGGTGTGGTCGTTATGGAGTCTGGTGAGAAGATAACCTGCAGTGAATTTTCCGAACGTCTCGGATTGTCACCCTCCCGGGGCAGCAGGATTATCGGTAAGATGATGGAAAAAGGTTTCATTAATTACGACAGTATCCCCGGAGACCGCAGAGCGCATTCACTATCGCTTACTCCGAAAGGAAAACGGGTGAAAATCAAGGTGGAGCAGAAAAAAGACGAATGTGAAAAAACCATTCGGGAACATTATTCGGAACAACAGGCCGGAGAGTTGAAAACTACTTTGACCGGACTTCTGGAAGCATTATAAAATATGCAGTTCGGCACGGATACCCCATAATGAAAAAACCGACCGTTTACATTTTGCTGTTTTTTGTACTCCTCGGCATGTGGCTTCTGCTTACCATGCCGGTCAACCTGCAGGAACTCATTGCGGGTATTATGGTTGCCGCATCGGTTCTGGTTCTATTCAGAAAGAATATTGCCACCGTTACCCGCAGCAGGCTGTCAATAAAGGCAGTCCCTAATGCGTTGGCTTTTGCGGCGGTTTTTCTCCTCGAACTGTTTAAATCCAATATCGATGTTGCGCTTCGTGTACTCAACCCGAAACTGCCGATACGTCCGGGAATCGTTAAAGTCGCCACCACCCTGCACTCCCCGTTAGGCCGTATCGTTCTTGCCAATGCGATTACCCTGACACCGGGAACGCTCACGGTCGAGACCGAAGGGGAGCATTTCTACATTCACTGGATCGATGTCTCCGCGGGAGATGTCGAAGCGGCGAGCAGCGCGATCGTACGTAAATTCGAACGATACCTGGAGGTGATGTTTGGCTGAGCATCTCTATACCGCCGCACTTATTATCGCATGCGGTTCGTTCATCCCTGCGTTTATCAGGTTACTCGCGGGCCCGACTCCCGCCGACCGGACGGTGGCGGTTGACGTCATGACGATCATCGCGGTATCGGTGATGTGCATGGCCGCCATGTTCTTCGATCGCATCGTGTATATCGATACCGCATTTGTCTATGGGCTCATCAGTTTTGTCGGCGTGATAGCGGTTGCCCGTTATCTGGAGCGGGGATTATGAACGAAACACTCGGTATCGCGGGTGGAATCGTCTCGTGCATCGGCGCATTGTTTCTTTTTCTGGCGTCACTCGGGATATTACGGATGCCCGATGTATACAACCGGATGCAGGCCGGAACGAAAGCCACCACGCTCGGAACTATTCTAATGCTGGGTGGGATCGCGATTCGCCGTCCTGAATGGACGGGAAAACTGGTACTGGTGATACTTTTCCTCGTACTTACCAATCCGATCTCCTCGCATGCGCTTGCCCGGGCCGCGCACTTCGCCAAAATACCGCTTGCAAAGGGAAGCGTTCGCGACGAACTGCAGGAAGAGGATACAATCGATGGGGAGGGTGAACATGATGATTGAATCCCTCATCATTTTTTTCGGTATTCTTATGGTGATTGCGGCACTCTATGCCATTCATACGAAAAACCTGCTTACCGCGGTGATCGTTTCCGGTGTCGTCAGTCTGCTTGCGAGTGTGCTGTATCTGCTGATGCACGCACCCGACGTCGCGATGACCGAGGCGGCCATCGGATCAGGGCTTACGACGGTCGTCTTTCTTTATACCCTGAAAAGAATCAGAACAGAAAAAGAAGAGGATGACAATGGCTAAACGGGCGGTACTCATTCTCGTGATTGCCGCACTGGCGCTGATGTTCTTCAGAGTGCTGCAGGGTACCGGTGAACGGAACGAACTCGGTGATCTCGCCGGGCGGCTGGTATCCGAAGCGCCGGAAACGCTCGGAACACAGAACGTGATTACCGCGGTGGTGGTTACCATGCGCGGCCTGGATACCCTCGGTGAAGTGGCAGTACTCTTTATTGCCGCGGGAGGTGTCGGCTTTCTCCTTCGTCGCAGGGAAAAACCGGTCGGTAAACGACGGCGGCATGCATCCGAAATTCTTCAGACCGGTTCAAAACTGCTGTTGCCTGTCATTATTACATTTGGTATATACATTTTTGTTCATGGACATCTTACTCCCGGTGGTGGTTTTCAGGGCGGCGTGGTTATCGCGTCGGCACTACTGCTCGTGTTGCTCGCCGACGTATCCGCGTCGGTCAATCACCTGCTGCTTTCGGCTACCGAATCGCTTTCCGGATTTTTCTATGCGGCTATCGGTATCGCTGGACTGTTGCTTGGTGCCGGCGTTCTCGATAACCGCATTCTACCGATGGGAACCTACGGAACACTGTTGAGTGCGGGCGCGATCCCGGTGATCTATTCGTTCATCGGGCTGAAGGTGGGGACGGAACTCACCGGTGTACTTCTGTCGATAGGGGAGGATGATTAGGTGACGGTTGCGATGGCACTCGGATTTATTCTCATTCTCACCGGGCTCTGGGCAATGCTTTCCCGGAAGAATATCATAAAAATCATTATCGGTTTCTCCATTATCGATACCGGCACCCATGTCGTGATGGTGGGGGTCGGGTATCTCCGCAACCGGACGGCGCCGATTCTCGATAGTACGCAACTTCGCACCGAAGCACTCGCACGTGTCATCGATCCGCTGCCGTCGGCACTGGTGCTCACCGCAATCGTTATCGGGCTCGCGGTGACGGCACTCATGCTCAGCTATGCAATCCGTTTACACCGTCAGACCGGTACGCTTTCCATTGATAACATGAAGGACGCGGCATGATTGATCCCATGGTCCTTATCGTCACCGGTATCGGTGCGGCATTTCTGATGATTCTTACCGACCGTGTCAGCCGGAAATTCAGTACCGTGGTGTTTGGAGGCATGCTGCTGTTTTTTATCGGTATATCGGGACAATATCTTGTTTCGTTTCTTTCAGGTGGCAATACGATCGTCAGCAACAATGCGGGAATTGCTCCGCCGGTCGGCATCAGTTTTTCCGTCGGAATTGAAGAAGCGGCAATACTGCTGTGTGTCAATGTCCTGTTTGCACTTGGGGCCCTGTACCTTTCCGGACGGCTCCGGACGGCTCCGATAACAGCCCTGACATTGCTGTTGATGATGAACGTTGGCGCCAACGGACTCATCATGACCCGCGATCTGTTCAACCTGTTTGTATTCATTGAGATACTCTCAATAGCTACTTATGCATTTATCGCGCTCGACCGAGACCGCGCTACCCTCACGGCAGGGTTCAAATATATCATGGCGGGTGGCCTCGCGAGTACGTTCCTGCTCCTCGGTATCATTCTTGTCTACCGGGTTACCGGTGCGATCAATGTGGATCTGCTGATCGGTCATCGCGGGGAACTCACCGCGGGAGCTGGATTCCTCGCGCTGTTTTTCGTGGCTGTGGCACTGCTTATTGAACTCAAACCGTTTCCCGCGAACGGCTGGGCGCTTGATGTCTATCAATCGGTGGAAAACGGTACCGTTGCGCTGATTGCCGTCGGTCATACGGCTGCGGTCCTCGTGGGATTATATAAAATTCTACCGCTTATGCCTGCAGCGGGTGTGCGGCTTGTTTTCTGGGCCGGACTCGCTACTTTTGTTTTTTCGAATTTCGGCGGATTGCAACAGCGCAATGTCAAACGCATGCTCGGGTTCTCTTCCGCCGCTCAGCTGGGTCTGCTTGCGGCATCGCTTGCGTGGCTTGTGGAGACCGGTGCACCATTACACCTGATGCTTGCGATTGCGGGCGGTTTGTTCATCAACCATTTTCTCGCGAAAGCGTCTCTGTTCTGGCTGTCGGGGATCGTCGGCAAGACCGGTCTTGACGAGTGGCGCGGATTACGGTCTTCACCGGTACTGCTGGTTACCTTCGGAGCGGCCGTTCTGGCACTGGTCGGGGTACCGCCATTCCCCGCCTTCTTCGCGAAGTGGTATCTGATCAACAATCTTGTTGCCGGAAAGATGATCGCCGCGATAGTAATACTTGTCATCGGAACGCTTGCGGAAGCGGCGTATCTTCTCCGCTGGTTCGGGATGGCCATTACAACCGGGAGTGATACCGAAACTTCGGTTGCACGTGAACGCTTTTCCATACGCTGGATTCCGCCGTTTATCTTCAGTCAGATACTTCTGATCGGTGGACTGGTGCTCTGCAGGAAGTTCGGTGCGGTCACTCCGCTGCTTCTCGCACCATTCGCCGCTGCAGTAGTGCTGTACGCGCTCGATATGCTTCCGGCAAAGATCAAGGCATTTCTGACGATCGCTTTTATTGGTCTGTACGGATGGTATCTGCTACCGCATCTTGACCGGTTCGGTTTCTTCTTCGGTGCGGTGTTTCTCGGTGGAGGAGTGGTCGTTACCTTGTCCACTCTTAATCGCACGGGAAAAACGCCAGGCTTTTTCGCCATGCTAGTACTCTGTATACTATCACTTGGAGCCCTGCTCGTTGCCGCGACACCCCTGCAGTTTCTCTACACCTGGGAGATGATGGCGGTGAGTTCGTATCTGCTTGTCATCCGGGGGAAAAAAGCACGGCTTCCGGCATGGCAGTACATCATGTTTTCACTCACCGGCGCACTCCTCCTCATGACCGGATTTGCGGTTATTGCGCCTGACCATGCGGGCGGCACGGTTCCGTTTCTGCTTTCACAGGTGATGTCACATGCATCCGGTACCGGTGTCGCACTGCTCCTGACCGGGTTCCTCATCAAGACCGCTGGATTCGGGGTACATCTCTGGCTGCCCGGTACCTATGCCGAATCGGACGATGATGTTTCGGCGTTTGTTTCCGCAATTCTGAGTAAAGTAGGAATATTTGGCATCCTGATGACGTTGATGGTTTTCGGCGCAGGGCGGATCGGGCCGATTGATCTGCAGACGACGCTGAGCTGGATCGGTATCATCACTGCTTTTTTCGGTACACTGATGGCTGTCTTCCAGGAGGACATCAAATACCTGCTCGCCTATTCAAGCATGGGGCAGATCGGGCTTATCATACTTGCCGCATCGATGATGGATCATATCGGGTGGGTAAGCGCCCAGTATCTCGTTTTGAATCACCTGCTGTTCAAGGGCATGCTTTTTCTCGCGTTCGCCGGAGTGGTGTACCGGACAAAAACACGGCAGATGTATCAGATGGGCGGGCTTATCAAACGGATGCCGGTTTCGTTCATTTCGGTTCTTATGGCAATCATCGCGCTCAGCGGTGTGCCGCCCCTTTCCGGGTTCGGCGGAAAGTGGCTGCTTTTCACCGGACTTCTTGATAAGGGATGGTACGCGCAGTTGACACTGGCATTTTTCTCGAGTTCAATCGCGTTTCTCTACTGTTTCAGATTGATCCATACCGTATTCCTCGGTCAGGCGAAGGCGCCATTCAAGACGATTCGTGAAGCGCCGGTCTGGTTTCTGCTGCCGCAGATCGTGCTCATCGCTGCAGTGATGGTTTTTTCAATACAGCCGGCTCTGTTCATCAAACCGATGATAGCCGTCGCCGGGAATTGGTATCCGTCAACACTCAGCTGGGACGGCGGGACGCTTATCAGTCGTTTCGGGTACTGGAACGGTTTCCGGGTGATGATGATCGTCATGGCCATGTTCGCGGTGCTGCTTGGCTGGATGCTGTTTGTACTGCGGAAACCGCAGAAAGTAAAACAGTTCAATATCGTTTTCGCGGCTGAACGTCCGCATCTTCCCGAGACTACCCATTATGCGCATAATTTTTTTGCGCACTATCAGAAGGCGTTCGGTTTTCTGGTGAAACCGAGGGGGACCGCATTCTGGGAAGGGGTGGGAGAGTGGTCGCGGTCAATCAGTGCAGTGCTGAATAATCTCTATACGGGTAACGGACAGACGTATGCAATACACATCCTGCTCTATGTTGTTCTCCTTTATTTTATTGTCGCGGGAGGTGTTCGATGACCGGCCGGATTGCACTGAAGGTAGCGGCCACATTCCTGTCGCTGTTTTTCGTGTTCAACTACGGTATCCTGCTCGTGGGGGTGATGGCGCGGGTGCGGGCCCGGGTGCAGGGACGTATCGGCATACCGATCTGGCAGTACTATATCGATATTGTAAAGAACAACGCCAAACGGACATCGATTATTCACGGGATCATGTTCTACCTCGGACCGATTTTCCGTCTTGCGGGTGGAATCGGGACCTATCTGTTCATTCCCACCATTTTCGGATCGTATCTCTTTTCAAATTTCAGCTTCGCGGGTGATCTGCTGCTGGTCATGTATTTCATTTTCTTCGGACAGCTCGGCATGGCCCTCGGTGCGGGAGAAAGCGGACATCCGTACAGTGCCATCGGGGTGGCACGCGGGCTGGCACAAATGACGGCGTTTGAGGTACCCTTTGCGCTGTCGGTTATCGCCGTTGTCATTCATTTCGACACGCTCTCAATCACCGGTATCGTGGCGGCCCAGCAGGGCGGCATACAGCACTGGATACTGCTGGTCAATCCGTTCGCCGCTGTTGCGGGTATTATCGCCACGCTCGGTATGTCAATGGGAAACCCTTTCAGTATCGTGATTGCACCGCAGGAGATTCCCATCGGTCCTCCCACGGAATTCCAGAGCAATCTTCTCGGTATGCTTCAGACGAACCGTGCGCTCTTCAATGCCGCCAAACTGATACTTTTTATGAATTTATGGCTCGGGGGAGCGACCAATTTTCTCGAACTCATCGTTAAAACGTTTTCACTGTATCTCATTACGGTGATTGTTGGTCAGGCGTTTCCCCGTTTCCGGACTGAACAGGCGATTAAATTTTTTCTCACGGTTCCCACCATAATAGGAATCGCGGGAATTATCTATGCGGCTTCGGTGAGGTGACAAATGGATGATATGGTGATTCTACCCGGAATAAACGGCACTCCAGCCGGTGAATCGTTTACCGACGAGGAGCTGTTCTGTCAGGAACGCCCTGAAGTACGGGAACCACTGAAGGGGTTTTTCGAGAAGTTTCTCAATTGGGCCCGTGCGAATTCTCTCTGGTTTCTCGGATTCGGGACCGGATGCGGCGCCATCGAATTGAGACCGTTGCTTACCGCGCGGTACGACGTGTTCCGTTACGGGATTCAACCGCGGCCGACGCCTCGTCAGTCGTGCGTGTTTATCATCGGCGGATACGCGTCGGTCAAGACCATCAAGCGTATCGTCCGCAGTTACGAGCAGATGCAGAATCCGAAATTCGTGATGGGGCTTGGAAGCTGCACGATCAACGGCGGGATGTACTGGGACAGTTACAATACGATCAACCGGCTCGATCACTATATTCCCGTCGATGTCTATATCGCCGGCTGTATGCCGCGCCCCGAAGCTATCATCGCCGGATTCATGAAGCTCAAGGAGCTGATTAAAGAGGGGAAGGGCGAAAACGCCAATGAGTACGCACGTCATTTTGACTGGTACAAAACGAATCAGAAAAAAATTATAAAAGACTGGAATATGCCGGATTACAACTGGTAACCGGAACGGTCGCAACAAAAGAGAATTCCCGTTTATGGAACAGACACTTGC
>JAFGHA010000216.1 GCA_016930275.1 Chitinispirillaceae bacterium | reverse complement strand
TGCCTTCGGGTCGACGAAGGTCCGCAGACGGACCGCGTTGATGCCATGCGCCTTCAGGAGGTTGAGCAGGCTCACGCGATTTGCTGCCGACTGCGTGCCCACAAACGAAATGTCGACCCCGAGCATATAGGGTTCGGTGCGTTTAGCCGCCGACGCTCCAGACGTAAAACCCAGCACCGCCATGATGGCCAATGTGCTTCCGATACCTCTACGGAGCTTCCGTATCATAATCTTTTCTCCTTCCGGTGAGATTGCGACCAGCCATTTTTGTTATCATTCCTCTATAATTTTTTAATAAACATCCATTTTCCGCACCAGTTCCTCATTACCCCGTACCGCCCTGACAAGGTAACAGCCGCGGTTCAGTTTGCTTACCGGCAAACTGACAACCACGGCATTCAAGTCCGATCGTATCGTGCTTCTGAAAACCCTTTTGCCGTTTATGGAATACATTTCCACCCTGGTCCCGTCACCTGGTCCGTTGACTGTAATCGAGTATGCCCGGGCATTAAAAGCAATATGCAGGCCGCTGGCGGCGCCGGTTTTTGCCAAAACATCTATAGCAACCGGATCTTTATCTCTTGTTAAATAGTCCAGCGGGTCAGGTTGCGAAGGTTTGAAGGTCGTATACTCGGAAATGAACGAACTTTTCAGCAACGGGAACTTTTCTTCTATTCCTTTCGCGACACACCTGGCCAGTTCATATCCGCCATATTCGCAGAAATGGGTCTGATCGCCTTCCGTATACATATAAAGATATTGTGTATTCGAACCCAGCGCCTTATGCAGGTCTATCACCATCTGATTGAGATCTATACAGGTAACGTCCAGAGAGACCGCGGTTTCCCTCATTTTTTTCGCCAAGCCGCCAATAGATGTATTGGGATCGTTTTCGCCCTGACGCGCCGTAGGTGTCACAAAGACCGGTATCGCCCCTTTTGCCTTTATTTTGTCCCTGAACGTCTTGAGGTTATTCGCATAGTTGGCAACATCAGTGGAATTCTTCTGGTCATTGTGCCCGAATTCCACGAACACATAATCCCCGGATTTGGCCTCTGCCATAATTTTATCAAGTCGTCGCATAGAGAGAAAGCCACCCGCAGTAAGACCTGATTCGGCATAATTGGCAACGGTTACGCCCGGCTTAAAGAAACAAGGAATCATCTGCCCCCAGGAACACCATGGCGCATCCATCTGATCGACCACGGTCGAATTGCCGCACAGAAAAAGCGTTTTAACGTTATCGTTTTTTATTATCTCAACGCCGCAAATCGCAGGTTTTTTTCCGCTGAACCTCAGGGTAAGCACCTTATCCCAGGTAAAATATGTCAACTCTCGGTCTTTTATCGACATGGTCACCGATCCATCGGTGCTTTTTACTTCTCTCCTGTTCACCGTTATGGTCTTGCTCACAAAACCGCCCGCACTGGTTGTAACGCGGTCAAACAGCAGTCTTCTGTTCTCTGCCTTGACAGTAGTAGAGGTTGACGCATTCGCATCACCAAAAATAACGGTCACATCATAATTGCCCTGTGAAACATTAACAGAGAATAAAAATTCATCGGAAGTGGTCAGATAATCATCCTTCAGTGCGTCACTGCCGCTCTTGTTAACAGAAGACACATTACCTTTGTCAATACCGTATCCCAGAGTGGATGAATACTTGGTCTGAGGTGTGATCTGGGTATAACCGGAAGCTACTAGACCTGATCCGAAGTCGAATTTGTAGGTTGGTGAACCAGCCGCCGCGGATAGAATCAACGGAAATATCACCATCAGACGTACCGATACTAATTTCAAACATGTTTTACCGTTCACGCCGATCCCCTTTTAAAGTATTTCACCATTAAAGTATTTCACCATCGCGGATGGAAAACGTTTCCCGAAATAAGTTCCCCTTGTACGCAAACCGATGCCCATCACCATAGCCGCCTTTTTTAAAACAGCATAAAAAACTTCCAGGTCTCTCTGGGCGCCCAGTTCCTGCTTAAATCGTTTCGAAACAATACCCTGTAAGTTAACCGTTTGAGCGTTGATTGTACACCTATTAAAACAACAAAACAGCACGTTACAAGTTTGTACATCAAGCATTTCCATTATGTATTTATTTTTCAACAATCTTAATGTCTATCGCTGTTGTATCTAAATAGTATCTGTTCAGAATAGGAAAAAAAATGGTGTCATTTCGAGCCTTGCGAGAAATCTTCTGTAATAAAATCAACGGTTAAGATTTCTCCTTACAGTCGAAATGACAGTTTTAGGGCTTTCCCGAACAGAAACTAAATACCTTGATTAATATAAGGATCATTTTATTTTTATGGTGGTATTTATCGGCATTTTATTATTTTTTCGTTGATCAATTGGTCAACACATAGAAGCATGTTATTATTTTTATAAATTATTATTTATCAGGATATTATAACTTGTTTTATATAATTAATTAGAGCAACCAATACCGTTTTTATTAAGCATTTGATCAACGAATACCATACATTATGCATGATTCACTCGGAGACCTGTACTGAGCGAAGCCTTCCCTGAGTTGAGTCTATCCTGCTCGCCGCCTATGACGGCCTGTTACTGGTGCTGGTGTGCGACCTGCGCTGACACTGTAAAAACATACACCTGTCGCGGCAATTGACGGTTTCCGGGAAACCGGATGACCTGTTTGTTCGTCGTTGTTTGATAGACCAGCCGTCCGGTAATATCGTATACGGCGACTGTTTTTACGCTGCTTTCGTATTTGGCGGGAAGCCGCATGGTGTTACCGATCACACGCGCCATTGTCGTGTGAGTTGCGGCCGGGAGTGCGGAAGAAATCCTGCGCTTCGGCGAAATCGCCGTGGTACCGGTCGAGAGCGTGAGTGTGCCGTTTGTAAGCCCGGAAGAGGAGGCGCTCACCGTGATCGAGCCTCCCTTTGTTCCGGCTCTCACCCATGTCGCTAGTTGGCCGCCCTTCATGGCGACCGTCGACGGGCCGAGGATCGTTGCGCCGGTGGCGGTCAGGGTGACGTTTGCAGTTGAGGAGGGGACAACGGTCCCGTTCGCGTCGACAATATCGATCCACACCAGGCGCTCATCACTGCCGTCTGCCATGAGCAAGTCGGTGGATATCGGCCTCAGACGCACGGCCGAGGCGGCTCCGGGCGTGGTGCGGGAATGGGTTGCGACAACGGTGCCGCCGATTTTGCCGTCGGCCTTGATGGTTCCCGGGGAGAAGGTAAGACCGCTGAAGGTAAAGGGAGGGTGTTCTAAGCGCCTGCTATCGGTGTCGGTATCGGGATTGCGTGTGGCTATCAATGTTCCGTCTTTGTACAAAGAAACAGATTCGCAATTGCTGAATACCTTGACCGTCGTGGGAGAACCCTGTCGCCAGGTGTTGGCGATGTACACCATCGGTCCCATTGAAACGCCGGGCATCGACTCCTTGGGACTGCGCTGACTTTTAAAAAAGTAATACGAGAATTTGGGAATACGGTACATATCGACGGCGCCGCCGAAAAACGGTCCTTTGAGGAGGACCGAACCGTAGTCGTTGAAACACCAAAACGCATCGACGCTGAACCATGAGTACCCACGGTTGGTGTTCATGCGATGCTTGTGATTGCTAGCCTGCGTAAGAAGCGAATTATCAGAGGATTCCCGGAGCACCCGGCTCGATGAGGTGAAGCCTCCGTACTCCCAGTCGCCATATTCGGCAACGATTACCGGGCGAGTTCCTTCGTTATAGAGCGCGTCATGTGCCGCCGCGTCGGAAAAGACGTCGAACACCGAGGTGCGATAGCCGTTCGTGAACATCTGGTCCCCGGGATATTCCGCGTGCGCCGCATCGTGTGCTTTCTGCGCCCACGCATTGTCGTAGCGGGATTCGTTCAGGCTTGTCTCCCAGATAACAACGCAGGGGTGGTTGCGGTCGCGCCGGACCATTTCGCGGCACTCTTTGAAGGTATTATTGTTAAAAGTGGTGGTATTCGGAAAGTTTTGCCATCCAGTCAAACAGTTCATCACCAGTATGCCCAGCGAATCGCATGCGTCGTAAAACGCGGGGTCGTGCGGATAATGCGAGCAGCGTATGAAATCGAATCCGGCTTCCTTGATCATTTTGACTTCGTAGAATAGTGCCCGGTTTGGGATGGCATAGCCGAGACCGTAAATATCCTGATGCTCGTTCGTG
>JAFGHA010000215.1 GCA_016930275.1 Chitinispirillaceae bacterium | reverse complement strand
GCCTTCCCGCACGTTCGGAGCACCGCAGACGATCGTCAGGAGGGTACCGGTACCGGCGTCGACTTTGCAGACGGAAAGCCGGTCGGCGTTCGGGTGTTTCTCCTTTTCGAGCACTTTACCGACGACGATACCCTCAGGCGTATGCAGACGTTCAATCGAGGCGACTTCGAGGCCGCAACCGGTGAGCGCATCGGCGAGTTCCTCCACCGGTACGTCGATATCGACAAAATCCTTGAGCCAGCTGTAGACGATTTTCATAGAGTTGCCATTGTAAATGTTAATTGATAACCGAAAAGTATTTTCTTTCAGTCCCCGCCTTTGTCCCTCCCGGGCCTGCGGTGGAGGGAATTCGCGATTTACTTTTCCCCTCTCCCGCACACCGGGATGGGGCAGGGGTGGGGGGGAATTAAAACTGTCTGAGAAAACGAAGATCGTTTTCAAAAAAGAAACGGATGTCTTCGATACCGTATTTGAGCAGGGCAATGCGTTCGATACCGATGCCGAAAGCGAATCCGGTGAATTCATTACTGTCGATATTGCCGGAGGCAAGTACCCGCGGATGCACCATGCCGGCACCGAGTACCTCGAGCCAGCCGGACTGTTTGCAGATGCTGCATCCTTTCCCTTTGCAGAGAAAACATTCGACGTCGATCTCGACACTCGGTTCGGTAAACGGAAAAAAGCTCGGCCGGATCTTGAGCTTCGTATTGTCGTCGAAGAACCGCCGCGAGAAGGCGAGCAGGGTACCCTTGAGATCGGCGAATGAAACGTTCCGGTCGATGTAGAGCCCTTCGACCTGATGAAACAGACAGTAACTGCGGGCGCTGATTTCCTCATTGCGGTAGACGCGTCCGGGCATGATCGAACGAATCGGCGGACGTTCCAGTTCCATGGTACGGATTTGCACCGGTGAGGTATGCGTCCGCAAAACCCTGGTGGCCGTGAGAAAAAAGGTATCCTGCATGTCACGAGCCGGATGGAACTCCGGAAAGTTGAGTGCTTCGAAGTTGTAATAATCGGTTTCGATATCCGGACCATAGGCGACGGAAAACCCCATGCTCACGAAAATGTCGCGAATCTCGTTGCGGATCTTCATCAGCGGATGCAGACTTCCCTGAGGAAATGGAAATCCCGGGAGAGCCGGATCGAAAGCTGCTGCACCGGTATGTTCGTGCTCTTGCCATGGCGCGGAGGCGAATTTTTCCTCGTAGGTATCGTGCAGCTCATTGACCCGTGCACCGAAGGAACGACGCTGCTCCTCGGGGACGTCCCTGATCATTTTCAGGAGGCCGCGGAGCGTTCCCTTCTTTCCGAGCCAGGCAATACGGAACTGCTCGGCCGAGGTTGCATCGGTAATGGCACAAAAGGCCTGTTCGGCCTTTTGTGATAGTGCATCAAGCTGTGCCGCCGGAGGGACGGCAATCGGTGAATCACTCATACATTATACTGTGACTGATTCAACAAGCGACTTGAACGCTTCGGGTTCATGCAGCGCAAGATGTGCGAGCGTTTTGCGGTCGAGGTCGATACCTTTGGTCTTGAGTCCCGACATGAACTTCGCATACGGTATTCCGTTGAGTCGGGCCGCGGCGTTAATGCGCATAATCCACAATGTATGAAAGTGACGTTTTTTCTGTTTGCGGTCACGGTAGGCATAGACGCCTGCACGCAGAAACGCGTCCTTCGCTATGGAAGAACAACTGCCACGTTTCCCGTAATAACCTGACGTCGCGGCAAGCAGCTTTTTTCTTTTTGCCCGTGAAGCAACACGGTTTTTTGCCCTTGGCATAGAAACTCCTTTATAAATAAAAAACGATTTCTTGCGACTGCTTCAGTACCCATCCCGCTCAGCGGGAAAAATTCATAATTTCAGAGAAAAAGCATCCGGAATTATGCTGATTGCGGCAAGGATACCCTGAATACCTGAAACATTTTCATTCTGATTACTGAATTCCGGCTCCTGAATACCTTATTGATTGTGTTCTTCCTAATTGATTGTGTTCTTCCTACACTTCGATCATCGCGCGCATTTTCTTTTCGACACCTGCGAAAATCAGCGTGGTTTTCCGCAGTCCTCTTTTACGCTTCCGGTCTTTCTTGTTGAGTATATGCGATTTATAAGCTTTCTTCCGTTTCAGATGGCCGTTCGCGGTAAGGCTGAAACGTTTCTTCGCACAACTGCGTGTTTTCATCTTCGGCATACTGTACTCCGTTATTGAAAAGGTTAAGTATTCGCTGCTTGGGGGGCCGTAGCGTTCTCGACATTCTCCTTTGTGCTCTCGGCATTTTCCTTTTTCTTTTCAAGCTCCATTTTTTTATTGTAATCCCTGATTTTCAATTTATCGGGAACGTAAATGGAGGTCATATTCCGTCCTTCCATTTTCTGTGACAGTTCCACCTGCGCCAGGTCGGTCAGAAACGTATCGAGACGATCTAGTACGGTTTTTCCGAAATCGATATGGGTAATTTCACGTCCTCTGAATACAACAGTCGCTTTAACCCGGTCGCCTTTCAGGAGAAACTTCCGTGCATGATCCATTTTGAACATGAAATCGTGCTCATCGGTTTTCGGATGAAGTTTGATCTCCTTGAGATGCATCACATGCTGTTTCTTCTTGGCTTCCTTGGCTTTTTTGGATTTTTCGTATTTGAACTTACCGTAATCCATAATGCGACACACCGGCGGATCCGCCATCGGTGCTACCTCGACCAGATCAAGGCCGACTGCCTCGGCTTGCGTAAGCGCTTCGGAGGTCGGCATTATACCCAGTGCCTCTCCGGTGTTACTGACTACCCGTACCCGCGGTGTGCGAATCGCGGTATTGATGCGCGTGGAGTCTTCTCTGGTTGATGATTGGTATCTGTTGTTAATAAACCGCCTCCTTTGACTCTGGTCTATAAAGTGGAACCCGTGACGTTATGTTCTTCAAGCACTTTTATGAAATCTTCGATGGAAAGTGATCCGGTATCCCCTTTACCGTGTTCCCGGACCGAAACACTGTTCGATGCCTGCTCTTTTTCGCCGATGATGCCCATGAAGGGAACTTTCTTCAGTTCCGCATCGCGGATTTTATACCCGATCTTCTCACTCCGGTCGTCGATTTCGACGCGGATGCCCGCTTTTTCGAGGTCGACACGAACCTTAGAGCAGAAATCAATGAACCGGTCGGCGATCGGCAGCAACCGTACCTGCACCGGCGCAAGCCAGAAGGGGAGTGCCCCCCCGTAATTTTCGAGCAGTATTCCGATAAACCGTTCCATTGACCCGAAAAGCGCACGATGGATCATGACCGGCCTTTTGTGTTGTCCGTCGGAATCGGTATATTGGAGTTCAAACCGTTCCGGCATGCTGAAATCGAGCTGGATGGTACCGCACTGCCAGCTGCGGCCGAGAACGTCTTTAATATGAAAATCGATTTTCGGACCGTAGAATGCGCCGTCACCGGGATTGAGCTGATAGTCGATCCCGCGGTGTTCGAGCACATTCTTGAGTGCTGTCTCCGCCTGTTCCCAGATTTCGGGTGAACCGATATACTGTTCGGGCCGGGTGGAGAGTTCGATTTTATAGCTTTCAAATCCGAAAATCCGGTACATGTTCATGATGAACTGCATTACATCGGTAACCTGATCCTCGATCTGGTCCGGGGTGCAGAAAATATGGGCGTCATCCTGTGTAAACTGACGGACGCGAAACAGACCGTGGAGTACGCCGGCTTTTTCGTGACGGTGTACCAGACCGAACTCAAAAAACCTGAGCGGAAAATCCCGGTAGGAATGTGCGCTGTTTTTGTAGATGAGCAGATGACCGGGACAGTTCATAGGCTTGACCGCGTGGGTCGCCTCGTCGATTTCGGTGAAATACATGTTCTCCCGGTATTTGTCCCAGTGACCGCTGCGGTGCCAGAGTTCCTCGTTGAGAATGATGGGGGTTCTGACTTCCCGGTATCCGGCCTTGAGGTGCAGGGATCTGCTGAAATCGGCAATCAGATTGTAGAGCAGGACACCCTTCGGGTGCCAGAAAGGGAAACCGGCCCCTTCAAGATGAAAAGAGAACAGGTCGAGTTCTTTTCCCAGCCTGCGGTGGTCGCGTTTCTGCGCCTCTTCAATAAGAGAAATGTATTCGTCAAGTTGCGACTGCTTGGGGAAGGAGATGGCATAGATGCGCTGCAGCATCTTGTTCTTCTCGTTCCCGCGCCAGTAGGCACCCGCAATGGAAAGTATCTTGAATGCCCTGATACTGCCGGTGTTGACCACATGCGGACCACGGCAGAGGTCCTGCCAGTCGCCCTGATGGTAAACGCTCGGCGAACCTTGGATATCGTCGAGCAACTCAATTTTATAAATTTCGCCGCGTTCGCGGTAGTATGCCAGAAGTTCCTCTCGGGATGGTTCGCTCCGGATGACATCGAGTTTGCGGGCGATTATTTCTTTCGCTTTCTTTTCAATTGCGACAATATCGTCGGGAGAGAAGGGGCGTTCAGTATCGAAATCGTAATAAAATCCGTTTTCGATGGCGGGGCCAATGGCCAGTTTCGCGTCCGGGAAGAGTTCCTGAACCGCCTGCGCGAGAATATGTGACGATGAATGCCAGAAAACCTGTTTTCCTTCGGTACTGTCGAATGTCAGAATCGACACGCGATCGTTGTCGTGGAGAGAACGGGTTAGATCGGCAGGCTGATCATTGATCAGGGCGGCAACCGCTTCCTTGGCCAGTCGGGGACTCACACTCTTCGCGAACTCAAGTGCGGAACTGCCGTCAGCGATTTCTCTGGTTGCACCGTCGGGTAAAACGATTTTCATACGTGAATTACCGGTCCCAAAATCCGGGATAAATATAACTTACCCCATACACATCCTTTTTACGCTGCAGCGAAAAGATGAATATGAGGTGTGAAAAATGGGCGATACTGGACTCGAACCAGTGACCCCTACCATGTCAAGGTAGTACTCTAACCAAACTGAGCTAATCGCCCTGAATCTATTCGATGCAAAAAGCCATCCGGTGGCTCCGGTTTTCGAAAACCTGACATCGATGGGGAGAACCACATCCCGGAAAATTCCGAACAGCAAACACTTAAAATACGAAAATCCCCGCTGAAGGTCAAATACTTGTTTAGCGGGGAAGGTTTTTTTCGAAGGCCGGTCGGGGGATTCAGCACGGAAAACGGTACTTCCGGTTACAGTAGAGGTGCTCCGGTTTATAGTCCTGTTTCCTATCAGGAATGGATACCGGGAAAAGTGTAATCAGATAAAATAATAATTGAATTGTTACAAGCTTAAAATGGTCATAAAAAAAACAAATAAGCCTTTATTATGTAATCAATAAAAATAAATAATATTGAATATCATGAAATGTGGTGGTATATTTACTATGATAGTGCTAATCCTTAATCGGGTGGTTCCTCAATGAATATTTATGAATACGATGATTTTCGTCTCTACCTGCAACACCGGTACGAGCTTCGTTGCAAGGAGGACCCCTCGTATACTTACCGGAAATTCGCCTCGGAAGCCTCTTTTTCCAACCCGGGGTTTCTCAACGATGTCATTAAAGGCCGGCGGAAACTAAGCAGGGATGCGGTCGGGAAAATGATCGGTGTATTCGGTCTTTCCGAGATTGAAGCGGAATTTTTCAGGTTGCTGGTGGCTTACCGGCAGACGAGGGACCAGGATGAACAGCAGGAACTCTACCGTAAAATTCTTTTCCGTCGTAATCGAAGCAGTTTTGCCCGGCTTAATCCCATTCAGAGCAAATATTATCAGGATTACCGGTACGCACTCATCCGCACCGCACTTATGGCGACAGATTTTTCTGGTGACTACGATGCACTCGGACGTTTCACCATTCCGCCGATTCCTTCGGCACAGGTGAAAAAATATATACGGGATCTTTGTGACTGGGGTATGGTGACACAGCAATCAGACGGAAAGTATGCGGTTACCGATCTGGTGGTCGAACCGCCCGAAACACTGCGGGACCAGGTCAAACAGATCAACCGGGAGTGGATTATTCAATCGATTGAGCCGCTGATGAAACTCTCCCCGGAAAAACGGTATATTTCTTCGATGTTGTTGAGTGTGAGTTCAAAAACAGCAAAGAAAATTCGTGAACGTATTGAAGCTCTCCGCGAAGAGATCTGGGATGCAGTCAACGGGGATGATGAAAAGGCGGATTCAATCATGCTGCTGAATGTACAATATGTGCCGAAATCACGGCGGACGGAGCGGATATGAAACGGCAAATCAAGAATTTTCTACTTACCGCAACCGGTGTGATACTGTTCATGCACTGCAGCGGCGGTCCGGTGAGTCATTCCGGTGGGGATGATTTTCCGAATATGATCGCCGATGCAGGCAGTTCGATTACCCGGAATCTCGTACAGGAATGGGAAAATCCGGCTGCCGTCGAGGTGGACCCGTCAGCATTCGTTCAACCTTCACTTCCCTCCCTCGATCCTCCGGCAGGTGGATTGGACAAACGGGCATTTCTTGCGAAAATCCTTGCTGGCGACTCGTCATGGTATACTTTCGATGCGCTCACCGGCAGTATAAGTTTCTTTTCCCGCAAGGACACGCTCAACGCGTTCAGGTTTGACACCCTGATTTTCAAGGTCGACGGAATCGATACACTTGTCGTCTCATTCACGGGGGCTGTCATATCGAAAACACTGCCGCTTTCCATCGATCGTTACCGTTATACGGATTATGATGGTGATTCGCTGCTGCTGGCAGGCGATGATACCTCGCAGCAGGTACTGGTGGAGTTCATTCACGAAGGAATTCTGGATTACCGGAAAATAGGACGGTATGTGGTGGATGCAGGACCGAATGGGGATTTTAAAAACGAATCGGACAACCGGATCGTGTTCGCGGAAGCGCTGGTAACCACCCTCGGCGATACGATCACGGTGGTAACGGTTCACGATGCCGACGGTGACGGATTCGTGATTGACAACGGAAGCGCCGCCGACAGCTGCCTGGCTGATCTCGTTTCGATCACTTTCGCTGAAAATTCACTGTCATTGATCAAACGAAGTGAGACGACTGCACGGATGGTGGTATTTCCCGACGACTCGCTCAGGAATTATGCGATCCGGTATCAGGTGGAGAATAGCTTTTCATCACGGACGGTCAACTGGACGGTTATACGGTCCGACGGAGATTCGACCTTTAACCCTGGGGATACGGTTACTATATACCGCATCACTACTGGTGCCATCGATTCTCTTGAGATCGATACCATGCTCATTTCGGCTTTGCTCGGTGAAGATGCGCAGGATTCCCTCGACGATGCACTGCTTGGCATCTATATCCATCTAAAGTATCTGATAGGCAGAGACCGGGAGGTTGTATTCGAGTACAATGCGGAAACCCCCGTTTTACCCGGCATGATTCCGCACAACGGAACGGTGTATTTCAGAACCGGTTTCGTTGATGACAGCTGGATCAAGGCGGATGCCACACTCTATGAAGATGAAATTCGCGCTGAAGTGACGATCTCGGATGACAAACGGTATGAGGTTATCTGGGATTATGAGGGGAAGGTGCTCTCGTTGGAGCAACATTGAAACTTATTTTAAAATTGGACTAGCAGCCAGGTAGGGTAGATGCCGTTTCGTCGCGTCTCAGCATTTTTATAATTTGAAAAAAACGCCGGTCTTCCCTGACGCGAACATTCCTGATATAATGTCAGGATGAACACCCCGGTTCCCTTAGAATCCCATCCTGTCGATTCCGGTATAAGTCCATGGGGAGGCTATCCCCTCTATTTCGACCAGTTCTGGGCATACCATCGCGATAAAGAGAACTGGTTGAAATGTGTTGTCGATAATCAGGGCGTCGTTATTCTTACCTGTTCAGGATGGTGTCTTGCTGATGATTTCTCAAGAGTCGCGGATATTTTCGACGACATAATCGGCAAAATCGGGTGGCAGGACAAAACGTGGGTATTGCTTTTCGACTGTTCATTTCTTCGCGGGATGGAAATCTCGGCGCGGGGGAAACTCATCGAAATACTGCTCTCCCGCAAGTCGTTGAAAGGGGTGGTTTTCAGTTCTCCCTCATATCTGGTAAATTCGCTTGTACAGCTCGCAGTAAAGTTCTATAACCCGCACTTCAGCGTCGCCGTAAGTGAGAGCTGGGATATGAGCTGTCGGAAAATTTGCGAATGGTTACCTCTGCCGTCTCCCGACAGTTCTGCCGGTGGTACTTCACGGTTCAGGGCGTCGGCCACTATCAACAACAGTCATATGGATGCAGTCCTCAGGATTCTCGGTGAGGTGGAGTGGAACAAACCGGGTACAGGATTTCTCGAATCCGCCGTGCTGCTCGCTTCCTGGAAACCATTTCTTACCATGGTGACAACCATCAAGAGTGATATCGATTCCATGATTGAAAAACGGGAAGCGAGGCTCAGGGAACTCCAGCACAGCAATGAGGTTGAGCTTGCCTTGCAGAAAAAACTCAGCGCCGCGCTGGAAACGTCTCAGAAAGCACGTGTCGCTTTCGAGCAGGAGTCAGAGCGTAACCTCACGCTGTCACGCGTGATGATCGATACGCAGAAAGAGACCCTCTTCGCCTTGGGCGAAATCATTGAATCCCGATCAAAGGAAACCGCCAACCATATCCGGAGGGTTGCGGAATACAGTATGCTGCTGGCACGCTTTTCCGGAATGGATGAACGGGAACAGCAGCAGATTCTGCATGCGTCGCCCATGCATGATGCCGGAAAAATAGCCATCCCCGACCGTATTCTCAACAAACCGGGAAAACTCACCGATGACGAGTTCGCAACCATGAAGGATCATGCCCGACTCGGGTGGGAAATGCTCAGATCGTCGCCACTGGAAATCATGCAGCATGCTGCGGTGATAGCCTATCAGCATCATGAAAAGTGGAATGGAAACGGATATCCTGGGGGTTTACATGGTGAGAATATCCATCTGCTCAGCAGGATGGTTGCGATTGCCGACGTCTTCGATGCGCTCGGGTCGGACCGATGCTACAAGAAAGCATGGCCCCTGGAGAAGGCGCTTGAATTGATGCGGTCTGAATCAGGTGAACACTTTGATCCCGGTCTTATTGATATTTTTTTCCAGAACCTGGGAGCGTTTCTTGCCATCCGAGAGAGGTTTCCCGATGTCGCGGCGTAACGTAACTGCATGGGAAGCCAATCATCCGCTCAACGGGAGCATCTGTCCCGTTACCAACCGTCGTGTCTATATCGAAGAAACCTGGAAGGTGAGCCGCCCCGAATACCGTCTTCGTACCGGTATTCTGGAGCCGGGGGTTGTGCTTTCTCTGCCTGTCGGCCATACCAGGATCGATGATACCGCCGCTTTTTTCACCATACTGGATGAGATCCGCAGGAGCAGGCAGCTTAATACCGATCGTTTCGTACTGGTGGAGGACTACACCCTGCATACCGGGTCTGATTATGAGGGAAGAATCACATACATCAAGCGGATGACCGAGGAAATCCTTCCTGCGGGAATCATCTTCATCGTGAGGTCAACCAGCTGGAAAATGTCAATAAAAATAGGTACGGTTGTCTACGGGAGCCCGTTTCCCACCATTTGTGTCCCTTCGTATCGTGAAGCCCTGAGAATCGCCTCCGAGATTCTGGAGCGGCCATTGGCGGGACAGGTACCGGTTAAATCGTACGACAGGATCGAACGGCCGAACTTTTCCATTTCGCTCGAGATTATCAGCCCCTCGCTGCTGCATGTCCGGTTCTCCGGGCACCCGGAAGTAAAGGATCTTTCCTCAATCGAGGATTTTTATCTGGGGCTTCCGCATCATGCCGGCGTCACAAAGGCATTCAGAACCATTCACGACTTTTCTGCGATGTCGCTGCCGTCTCTGCAGGTGGTTTCCGGTATTCTCCGGCAGGTGCTCTCTACGCAGTGCAATCACGGGGGGAGCTGCACCATTGTCGAAGGTGCCGCACCGGGGTTTTCGGCGATTCTGCACCTGATCGGGATATTCAGACGGAGCGGGCTGCGCCGTATCGTCTATCGGGACGCTGAGACCGCGATAGAGGCATTGCGACCCGAGGTGGACGTCATCCCGGTGTTCAGGGAAAACCTTCAGTCTGCTGCATTGGAAATGCTCGAAAACATCGTCTGGAATCAGCCGGGCTTCGAAACACTCGAAGCGGTAATCGATCCGCAACTCAAACCGCTGGCACTGATGCTCGGTTCCATCAAACAGGATATCGACTATTATCTGCAGCAGCGTCAGGATGAGCTTGACACGCTCGAGGAACTCAACCGGCGGGCCCGGCAGCTCTCGGGTGATATCGAACAGGCATATCTCCGCTCGGAAGAGGATCGCCACGAGGCCGAGGTTTTATCGGAGAAGAATATATCGCTTTCCAGGGAGATTACCTCTTCCCAGAAAGAGGTATTTCTTGTTCTCGCCGACTATATAGACCGGCGGGCGAAGGTACTGGAAGGGTCCACGAGGAAACTCGCGCGTCTGGTGGCGCAACTGGCTGTCTTTTCAGGATACGGGGAAGCGGACCGGGAACGGCTGCACGATGCAACACTGCTCATGCATACGGGGTATCTGGCCATTTCCGAAGAGGAACCCGACAAGGAACTGCATTGCGTTTTCGGGGGAGAAGTACTCGGGAATATTTATACCTTCATCATGCAGTATGCGTCGCATATTGCACGTTATCATCATGAACGGTGGGACGGTACCGGTTTTCCAGAGCGGCTTAAGGGCGGGGATATTCCACCGGAGGCCCGGTTGATCGCCATTGCGGATTTTCTGCTTTCCTGTCATCAGGGGCGGATAGAAGAATCGCTCCGCAATGAATCGGGAAAGTCATTCGATCCGGCTATGGTTGCTGCGCTCCTCGGCCGGATTGACGAGGTCACGACAATTGTCGCTGCAATCAATATGGTGGGGGCCGCATAGGCGGCAAGGTTCGGAGACACCATTCCATTGCGTTTCTACGGAAAGTCGGAATTGCGGTTATTCCGTAGCCTCTTTGATCAGATCCTTGATATCTTTCACCCGTTTGGTCAGCACGAACGAACAGTGGGAAAAATTATCCGCCGGCCACCCCTCCCAGAGCACGTATTCACCACGGCTGTTTTTCTTGTTGTAGACCGCTTCGGTCGTGTTATCGAATTCCCACGTCATGACCGTATCGTTCCAGTCTTCGAACGTCACTTTCACATCCATGAATTTGTGATAGATCGTTACGTCGAGATAATCGCCGCCGATGCCGAGCCAGCCGAGCAGATCGGTGAGGGATTTCTGGCCGGGAAGCCCTTCGAGCTTCATTTCGAGGGTGAAGCGGGTTACCTGTCCTCCGTCAATGAACCACTCTCCTCCGTTAAGGTCGAGACTGGCATAGTTGAACACCTCGTCGATTTTCGAGGCGATGGAGGTATACTTGCTCCCGCCGTAAACGAGATAGGTGACCATCGGTCCGGCGGTAGAGATGACGGTGTTGTCACTTGAAAGATGAAAAAGGGTGATGGGAATACTGATTGAATCGAGAATGGATTCTCCATCCTCATTATATGCTTCGGTTACCTCCCACACTCCCTCCATTCGGCTTTTGGTCGGATCCTGCTCGAGCAGCGCATCCCAGTCGAAGAGGTCGCAGCTGACGGTCAGGAACAGTGCCGAGGCGGAAAAAAACAGTATGGTCGTGAAGATGCTTTTCATGGCTGTCGCGATCCTTTTATGAAAGTGCACTACGGGTACATTTACTCTCCATAGTATCATCGGGTCAGGACAAGTTCAAGAAGGCTTGAGAACCATCGCACCTGCGTGTTCGTTGTTCGGCGCGTCAAACCTGAACATAGTGCATGGTACAGATGGTGTCGCGGTTCTTCACGGGCACGCGGAGCCTGAATTATCAGGAGATGCCCCTCCACTCGGCTTCGGCAAGCAGATTCTGCTTTTCTTTCTGCGCTTCTTTACTGTGAATACCGTTTGGCTTGTCTGAAACAAGTTCCAGCAGGCGGTTCCAGGCATCAAGAGCGGCCTTGAGGTTTTCGGAGGTCGGATCCGCTCTGAAAATGGCGGTGAGCGAACGGGATTTATACAGTTGTACCTCCCGGCCCAGAATCCGCTTGTCGAGAAATTCACAGGGAAGGGTGAGTGCTTTGTCCAGATTGAAAAGTGCATCCTTGTACCGTTTATCGCCGAACTGATACCGCGCACGATGGAAATAATATTCTCCATCAGGTATCCTGGTCTCGTCGAGCAGTTTTCCCAGTTCCTCACCTCCGCGCCCGAGTGCCCGTAGCTTATATAACTGTACCTCTTTAGATTGCGCAAGGTCGGGAGGAAGCCGGTCGATCAGCGAAAGCATGATATCGAATTTTCTGCTGGCCCATGCTAATCTCACTGAATCCATAAGTGCGGATTGGGTGGAATTGAGAGCCGGAGCGTAAAACTCGCCTTCGTCAGTATGGGGTTTCGGTCGCGGTGCCGGTTGCGGCTGTTCAACGGGTTTCTGACTGGTGGTACCGGAGGGTGCGGTTTCTGCAACGGTTGTATCGTTATGTACGGCGATAGTACCCCCGGAGGAACGATACCTGAGGGTATAATATCCGGAAACCAGGAGAACACCAGCGACAAGCAGGACAATACCCGCAACCCGAAGAATCTGCTGCACCGAAGGTTGAGGTTGCGGCAGGACGAACGGTGCGTTCGCTTTGCGCTGTGTTACATACAGCTGAATGGTATTCTCCGGGGTTAAACGGGTGGTCGACTGATGGATCGACTCAAGCTCCCGGCGGATGGTTTCAAAATTGAGCGGGCGACTGTCTTTTTTCAGACTCAGGCACTCTTCGATCATTTTAAGCAATTCAGCCGGAATGGTACGGGTGAGTTTTTTCAGAGATACGAACGTGTTGGTCTGCCGCAGTTCCATCACCGCATCCTCTTCGGGACCGGGGAAGGTTTTCACTCCGGAAAGCAGTTCGTAGAGGATACATCCGAGGGAGTAAATATCGCTGCGAACGTCCGGGGGGGCCTCACCCAGAAGCAGTTCAGGCGCAATGTACTGAGGAGAACCGACTCCGGCTTTCGGATAATTGCCGTTTCGAACCTCTTCGGACGGGGTCGAAAGACCGAAATCCATGATTTTCAATACCCCGGAATCCGAAAGGAGAATGTTGGACGGTTTAAGATCGAGATGCAGCAATCCTCTGAATTGCTTTTTGTCGATCTCGTAGGTGCAGGAATGCAGGTATTCAAGCGATTTACAGAGGATGATCCCAATGGCGGTGACGAGCCCGGTAGGCAGAGGACCGAACTGTGAGACCATTTCCGAAAGGGTGAAACCGGTTATTTTTTCCATCTCGATAAATGGTAATTTGTTCCACTGGCCGATCGTGTGTACCACGGCAAGATTGGGATGCGAAAGCTGGATGCTGATTCTGAACTCACGTAGAAACCGGTTATACGTATCGCGGGTATAGTTCGGTTTGAGCAGTTTGACCGCGCGCTGGAGACCGAGCTGTTTGTTTTTTATCTCATAGATAACTGCGGAGCCGCCTTCGCCGAGAATACCGGTGATCAGGCCGGAACCCAGCTGGATCTCTTTCGAACCATCGGGAAGCACCGGCAGGTTCGTCTGGGTGATTTTCTCACGAAGTCCTGAAGTTTCCAATTCGGAATTTGTCATATCAATTGCATCCTGTTCAGTCCGCAGTATCCGATTGACATCGCCCGTCGGGTGTTTTCCAGGAAACAGACGACCCAGGGTTTTTGTGAATAGGTAACCCGGAATTAATCCCATGGTCACTCCCGTACTCCAAATTTAATTTGTGAACAGTTCTCATAGTGGCGTCCCGTTGGTCCTCGCATGGAAAGACCTGAACACATCTTCCTGAACCATTACAACAGTTCCCTTAGACCGCCAGTCCGTGCAGACGCAACGGTTCCCGGGGAACCGGGATGCAGGTATGTTGTTATGTTACTGTTTAAAAACAAAATATGAAAATAATGTTTGGCCTCGACGATAAGAAATAGTACCTCGTCAGGCGTGAAATCCCGATAGGTGCGGATAGGCCGGAATGATTCCTCGCGAACAACATTTGCGGCATATTTCCCTGACGTTGCCGTATGCTGAATCATGCCGCTGCTTTTTATGATTCCTTGCGGTGCGCAACCGGCAGAGCAGCATACGCAGAACACTGTCAGAACGGCTTCTTCCGCCACGGTTTCCTTTTTCAGCTCAGGCAGATCGCACCTCCGTACGCCTGAAGATACTTTAGCGGGGGTACTATTGTTTTTTTTATTGTGATCTTTAGTTGGAAACAGTTCAATCATCAGTTGCCTCTTTTAAACCGGTTATGCTCAACCGGTCCTGCTTTATCGGTACTTCACTTCCCGCGGGGAAGTGATCGTAAGCCGGTTCTCCCGTACTCTCCGGGTTGCCGTCTATCGCGACTCACGCAATCGTACCATCGTTTTTTTTCGTCGTGTTCTCGACAACAGGTCGGTTTGAACGCCGCAAATTTCATTAGTCCCCTTTGTCCTCGCCGGAGGAAGTAGTTTCCGGACAGACACTATTTACCTGAAGTGATCTGAACGTATATTTCTGTTCTGTTCAGTACCTTTTGTGTGTTAATGTAACGTACGGAGTATCCAATGTCCGATTCTGTCCGAGTCCGTTTTGCGCCATCGCCGACCGGTTATCTGCATGTGGGTGGTGCGCGCAGCGCTTTATTCAATTATTTATTTGCCAGACACCATGCGGGTACCTTCATTTTACGTATTGAGGACACGGATCGCAATAGATTTGTGGATAACGCACTGGATGAAATATATGAAAGTCTTACCTGGCTCGGGATCACCTGGGACGAGGGGCCCGGAAAAGGTGGCTCTTTCGGCCCCTACATACAGTCCGAACGGCTTCATCTGTATAAAAAGCATGTTGAGCAGCTGGTTGACGACGGACACGCCTATTACTGTTTCTGTTCATCCGAACGCCTTGCCCGGATTCGTGAGGAACAGGAAAAATCGAAAACGAAAATCGGTTACGACCGCCACTGTCTTTCTCTTTCGAAAGAGGAGGTTAAGGTGAAATGCGCGGCCGGAGAGCCGTACGTCATCCGTTTCAGAATGCCTTCGGGACGTACGATTAAGTTCAACGACTTTATCCGCGGAGACATCGAATACCAGAGTGATATTCTCGATGATTTCGTTCTGCTCAAAACCGATGGCTATCCAACCTATCATCTCGCCAATGTCGTGGACGATCACCTGATGGAAATCAGTCATGTCCTCCGGGGAGACGAATGGATCGCTTCCACACCGCGCCATGTTCTTCTCTACGAGGCGTTCGGATGGGAACCGCCACAGATCGCCCACCTTCCGGTCATTCTTTCGTCCACCGGTGGAAAACTGTCAAAACGCAAAGGTGCTGCATCGGTAATGGATTACCAGCGGGCGGGATATCTTCCGGAAGCATTGGTGAATTTTCTCGCACTGCTGGGATGGAACCCGGGTAATGATCGTGAGAAGATGACCATCGAAGAATTGCATGGTTCGTTTTCGCTCGAGAAGGTTTCGCCTAAGGCCGCGGTTTTCGATGAACAGAAACTGGAGTGGATGAACGGGCTGTATATGGCGGAGCGTCCGGTACCGGTTCTTACCGGGGAACTTCTGCCGCTCCTTGTTGCCGGCGGAGTGGTCGGTTCCGAATTCGAAGACCTCCCGTACCTCGAAAAGGTGATCGGACTGCTGCGCGAACGATCGAAGCGACTGACCGATCTTGTGGATGCTGCGCGGTATTTTTTCGTCGATCCCGAAAGTTACGAGGAGAAAGCCGACCGGAAACACTTTACCGCAGAAAATGCCGGATATCTACAGACCCTGAAGGAAAAACTGGAATCATTGCCGGAATTTTCAAAGGCGGAACTTGAAACAGCACTCAGGACGACCGCCGAAGCGCTGGGCGTTTCGACCGGCAAGTTGATACATCCGGTCCGTCTTGCGGTAAGCGGTGTCAGTTTCGGGCCCGGACTCTTTGATCTGCTGGAACTGGCGGGCAGGGAACGGGTGCTGCGCAGAATTGACGTCGCAGTCGCCTATATAACGAAAAAAAACGGACTGGAATAATCCAAAATATCACCCTTGTGAGGAATTCATGGAGACAACACCCCGTGACGACACGGCTGCGGATGCACCGCAGCAGGCCGCAAATTTTATCAGGGATATTATAAAGGAACACAACCGGACGGGAAGATTCGGGGGGAAAGTGGTCACCCGTTTTCCGCCTGAACCGAACGGATATCTGCATATCGGTCATGCCAAGGCAATCTGCATCGACTTCGGAATGGCGCGGGAATTCGGCGGTGAATGTCATCTGCGCTATGATGACACCAATCCGAGCAAAGAGGAGGAAGAGTACGTCGAATCGATTCAGCGGGACGTGAAGTGGCTCGGATTCGACTGGGGAAAACATCTGTATTATGCGTCCGATTACTTCCCTGAAATGTACGAATGGGCGGTGAAACTGATTAAAGACGGCAAGGCCTACGTTGACGACCTGAACGCCGAACAGATCCGTGAATACCGTGGAACGCTCACCCAGCCGGGAAAGGAGAGTCCCTTCCGAAACCGGACGGTCGAGGAGAACCTCGATCTGTTCACCCGGATGCAGGCGGGTGAATTTCCCGACGGCTCGCACGTGCTGCGTGCGAAGATCAACATGGCGCATCCGAATATGAACATGCGAGATCCGGTGATGTACCGGATTCTGAAAGTACCTCACCATCGCAGCGGATCGACCTGGAATGTCTATCCGATGTACGACTGGGCACATGGTCTCGAAGATTCGATCGAGGGAGTAACCCACTCACTCTGCTCGCTGGAGTTCGAGGATCACCGGCCGCTCTACGACTGGTTCATCGATCAACTTCCGATACATCATCCGCAACAGATTGAATTCGCCCGGCTCAACCTGACCTATACCGTCATGAGCAAACGCAAACTGCTTCAGATGGTGAAAAAGGGGCAGGTTGACGGATGGGATGATCCGCGTATGCCCACGCTCGGGGGTATGCGGCGACGCGGCTATACCCCGGAAGCGATCCGGACATTCTGTGACCGTATCGGTGTTGCCAAGCGGGACAGTATCGTCGATTTCGCTCTTCTGGAGCATTGTCTCCGGGAAGATCTCAACAAACGTGCCGCCCGGTTCATGGCGGTGCAGGCTCCGGTCAAAGTCGTCATCGACAACTATCCTGAAGATCTGGTGGAGGAAGTCGATGCGATAAACAATCCCGAAGATCCCGCAGCGGGAAGCCGGAAGCTGCCGTTTTCAAAGACATTGTACATCGAAGCGGCCGATTTCATGGAGGAACCGCCAAAAAAGTTTTTCCGGCTGGCCCCCGGCCGTGAAGTCCGGCTCCGGTATGCTTATTTCATCACCTGTACCGGTGTTGAAAAAGATCCGCAGACCGGTGCGGTAACAGTACTGCACTGTACGTACGATCCGCAGACGAAAGGCGGTTCGTCTCCGGACGGGCGCTCTCCCAAAGCAACCATCCACTGGGTGAGTGCCGCGCATGCGCTCGATGCCGAAGTCCGGCTCTACAATCACCTGTTTACCAAAGAAAACCCCGATGATGCGCCCGATGGCGATTTTACGAGTAATCTCAATCCCGATTCACTGCAGATTCTGCGGGGTTGTAAAATTGAGCCGGCACTTGCGGAGTGCGGTATCGGTACTGTGGTGCAGTTCGAACGGCTCGGGTATTATTGTGCCGACACAACCTCCACACCGGATTCAATGGTTTTCAACAGAACCGTCGGTTTACGGGATGAGTGGGCGAGAATCAGTAAAAAAGGTGCACAGAACAAGTAAGCGGTAGTACGGTGCTTTTTGATGACTTAAATGTCAATTTTGAGCAGATACCGGGTACCACCGGCTCCGGGAACCGCTTTCCGGGAGCCGGTTTTCCGTTCAGTGAAGTATCAGAAATCGTTGCTGACGGCATTTATGCTGTTGAGTACCGATACCGCCACGGTTCTTCCCAGACCGCAGACGCCGAGTCCGACGGAAATGACACTTGAGGTCGTTCCGTCACGGAATCCGAGTGAATATCCCAGTTCGAATTGCATTCCGAGATTTCCGGCGAGCGGAATGATTACTCCTCCGGAGATGGGGATATTGACCATCGTGGCGGACTGGTGCGTATCGCTGTACAAGGTCACATGAGGTCCACAGAGTAGGTAGGGGAGGACAGCAACCGGGAATGCGTAACCGAGCTCACCGCCGAGATCAACGGCATGCAGCTTGTAACCGTAAAAAAACTGACTGCTCCAGGCGAATTTCGGCCCGATAAAGAGATGGGTGATCGGAAAGGAACGGAATATGGGAGCCAGACGGAATCTGGTATACCTGGGGTAATCCTCTTCCAGATAGCCCTTACTGGTAAACATCAGGCTACCGCCGAGCCACAGGTCACCTTTCCGTGCACTGAATGTTTCCGTCGTGGCCGATTCCGATGGAACAGCCAGCACGGTAAGTGTCACGATTACGGAAATCATACCTCTCATAACAGTATCCTTCACGCAGTGAATCCGGGAGTGGTCACGGAACGATTCTACCGGCGGTCACTCGTCCGGTACCGGCAACGGAATGCACCAGCTCAGTTCCGGTAGTATGAGTAGCATAAATAATGATGGTTACCGCTTGATGCGGTTACCGGGCAAGGAATTCATACGGTTCAATCACCATATAATGCATCAGTCAGGAAATATACTATCTGATTATATTCACTGATAATCCCGGCGTATGTTACCATCCGTGAGGTCATCGTACACCTGTTGAAGAACGGTATACCGGTGTACTTTCGATTTTTCCGAAACCGGCAAAACATATTGACTGCGAAAGGTGTATTGTTGTACTTTTTATCATCTTTAAGGGGCTGTAGCTCAGTTGGGAGAGCATCAGGCTGGCAGTCTGAGGGTCAGGGGTTCGAACCCCCTCTGCTCCATAAAAATAAAGGATCGTAACTCACTTGAAAACAAGAGATTACGATCCTTTTTTAATTGAACGGTATTGTTCCCCTTTCCGAACAGACTTTTATGAACTTTAAAAAGTAGTCTGTATACCCGTTCCGGCTGTCCCTGATGGCATGAAAGTCCGGCTAACGCCGGGGTGGGGCAGTGGTTGGTTTCTTCAGCGATCCTGATCCCTTCTCCGAAGCGAGTACAAACCTGACAACCGATGATTACGTTTGACCTGATTTCTTCCACCGACTCTTTTTGAGGATATTTGTGGACATTTTTTTTTATGCGTTACGGACATCAACTTCGGAAAATTGCCGGATTTCACTGATTTAATCTGTTATTGCATGCGCCGCGTGCCCTTTATATATTCATTAATTCCCGTCTCAACGGAAATTCAAACGTTTAAGGATTTACAGAGACGAATTGATGTCACCTTCTCGGTAAGCCTTTACCGTGAGATCAATCTGTTTACATTTTCGGAGGATATATGAAGACATATCAGGCTGGTTCCATTCGCAATGTCTGTTTTATTTCTCATGGCGGTGTCGGCAAAACAACACTGCTCGAAAACGTCTGTTTTACGGCAAAGGCAACTTCGAAACTCGGTAAAGTTGATAACGGCAGCAGTATCTTCGATGCACGTGCAGATGAAAAAGAACGGAAAATGACCATTTCCATGCATGCCGGTTTCTGTGAATGGAAAGACAATAAAATCAATATTCTCGATACCCCCGGATTTCTTGATTTTCTCGGCGACGCCCGTGCCGCCCTGCATGTGGTTGAGACCGCCGTGGTGCTGATCGATGCCGCCGACGGTATTCAGGTGGGCACCGAGATCGTTTCCACCTTCATGGACAGTGTCAAGGTGTCACGGGTATTCTTTGTTAATGGATGTGACAAGGAAAACGCCGATTTCGGAAAAACACTCGACGCCATGAAAGGCAGTTTCGGCACGGCGGTCGCCCCGATCGTAATTCCGATTGGAAAAGGAGCGGCATTCAAGGGAGTGATCGATCTGGTCAGCAAGGAAGCGTTCGAATATACGCGTGACGGCGACGGTAACGGCAAAAAAATCGACATCCCCGCCGAGATGAACGATCAGGTCGAGGAGTTGCGTCAGGCACTGATGGAATCGGTGGCTGAAACCGACGAAGAGTTGATGAACAACTACTTCGAGAACGGAGCGCTGACGGATGAGGAAATCCGCAAGGGGCTCAAGGCCGGCGTATTGTCCGGGACGGTTTTCCCGGTGATTGCAGGATGCGCGTTGCACAATGTCGGTGTCGATCAGCTTCTGACAAAAATTGTCAACCTTTGCCCCTCGGCTGAGAGTCGCACCGAAATGACCGTACTTGAAGGTGATGAAGAAAAACAGGTTCCCTGTTCCGAAAATGGTCCGGCAACGGCGTTTGTTTTCAAAACCATTTCAGAGGAACATCTCGGTGAAATCAACATCGTTCGGGTATTTTCCGGAAAACTTAAAACCGGCACCGATATGGTCAATGCGACGAAAGGCTCGGGAGAGCGGGTCGGCAGTATGTATTTCCTCAGAGGAAAAGAGCGTACCGATACTACCGAAATTGTCGCCGGTGATATCGGTGGGCTGCTGAAACTCAAGGATACGCATACGAACGATACACTGGACGACAAATCCGTCAAATACCAGGTACCTCCCGTGCAACTGCCCGATCCACTGGTTGCCGTTGCCATTTCAGCCAAAGACAAGGGCGATGAAGATAAAATCAGTACCGGTCTCGCCAAACTTCACGAGGAAGATACCAGTTTCACCTATAAATTCCACCCGGATATTCATCAGTCGATACTTTCGGCGATGGGTGATATTCAGATCGACGTTATCCTCGAGAATCTCAAGAACCGTTTCAAGGTGGAGGTGGACCGCAAGCAGCCGAAGATTTCCTATCGTGAAACGATAACCAAATCGGCGAAATATGTTGAGTACACGCACAAAAAACAGAGCGGTGGCGCCGGTCAGTATGCGAGGGTATTCATTGACATTGAACCCCAACCGCGCAGTGCAGGGTATGAATTCGTCGATAAGATCGTCGGGGGAGTGATCGATCAGTCATTGCGCCCCAGTGTTGACAAAGGTATTCGTCAGAAACTGAACGAAGGAATTATCGCAGGGTATCCGATCGTTGACGTGAAAGTGACACTCGTTGACGGAAAGATGCATCCGGTCGATTCGAAGGATATCGCCTTCCAGATCGCCGGTAGGGAGGTCTTCAAAAAGGCGTTCGAAATGTCGTCTCCCATTCTGCTTGAGCCGGTGGTGGATATGCAGATCACCGTACCGGAGGATTATACCGGTGATATAATGGGTGATATGTCTTCCCGTCGCGGAAAGATCGGCGGCATGAATCCCGTTGGTAAATCCCAGGTTATCACCGCCAAGGTACCCGAATCGGAGGTGATGACCTATTCCACCTCATTGCGGGCACTTACGCAGGGCCGGGGTTTTTACACGAAGAAATTCTCCCATTATGAACAGGTTCCGAGTGAACTTGCCAAGAAAATTATCGAGCAGCACAAACAGGAAGTCGAACAGGAAGCCTGATCGCATCGAAAACCGGTAACTTCAACCCTCCGGTACCGGTCTGCGGTATCGGGGGGTTCGTGTTTTATACACACGTTAAAATTGACGGAAGTTCTCCGGGTAAAATGGGAGAAATTCTATTGTAACGTTCGGGACTTCCCCCCGGCATTCTCTCTCCTACAAGAGAGGGAAAAATGGAACGAACTACCTGTAATACCTATTCTCCGCCTTCTCTTTGGAAGAGGGGGGGGGGCGGTGGAGAACATGACGAATTAAGGAGTACTTATGGTGCGTTTGAAAACGATCGACTGGGTTGACGGAGGGGTAAAGATCGTCGATCAGACCCTTCTGCCGTTGGAACTGGTGTATGAACGGATCGATACCGTCGAACAAATGTATCTGGCAATCAAAATACTGAAAGTACGGGGCGCGCCGGCAATCGGAATCGCCGGAGCGTTCGGTTGTTATATCGCAATCCGTGACTATCCCGAAACGGGGAGTTGCAACGATTTGCTCGAACTGCTGGTTAAAAACGGAGATTACCTCGACAGTTCACGCCCTACAGCCGTGAATCTGGCGTGGGCGGTCAACCGTATGAAACATAAAGCCCGTGATCTCGCGGCAGCGGGAAAGGTTGCCGATGTCAAAAAGGGACTCCTTGATGAAGCGGTCGCCATTCTGGAGGAGGACCGTGCGATGGGGCGCGCGATAGGAGAGCACGGGGCGAAGCTGCTCGAAGGCGTCGACGCGATTCTCACGCATTGCAACGCGGGAGGACTGGCCACCGCGGAATACGGTACCGCACTTGCCCCGGTCTACGTGGCCGCCGAACAGGGGAAACTCTTCACGGTGTATTCCGACGAAACACGGCCACTGCTGCAGGGATCGCGTATCACCGCATTTGAACTGCAGAAGGCGGGTATTCCGGTAGTCTGCATATGCGACAACATGGCCGCAACCGTCATGGCGCAGGGAAAGGTTGGTGCCGTGATCGTGGGAGCCGACCGGATTACCGCCAACGGCGATACTGCAAACAAAATCGGTACCTACGGAGTGGCATTACTCGCCAGAGCACACAATATACCGTTTTATGTCGCCGCGCCGTCGTCGACCTTCGATCTAACGCTCGCTACCGGGAAAGAAATACCGATTGAGGAACGGGATGAAACGGAGATCACCTGCGGCTTCGGCAAACGGACCGCGCCGGTCGGGGTACCGGTGTTCAATCCCGCGTTTGACGTGACCCCCGCAGCGCTGATTACCGCGTTCATTACCGAGAACGGGATTGCCCGCCCGCCTTTTTCTGAATCGATACGCGACCTGGTCGGATGAAGAACTGATTCCAATCGGCACTCCATTGGGTTCGATCCCGGTCGGAAACCTGTCAATGAGATTCCCGACATGCCGGTCGGTACAGATAAAAAAATGTCCCCTCTCCGGTCCGGAGAGAGGACATCGAAAGCTGATCAGGGACTTTTATTTACCGACAATGATTTTATCGGTCCATCCGGTTGTCCCGTTTATGGCTGTTTTCACTACATATACGCCGGGGGCGGCCTTGCTGGTATTCCAGATCGATTCATGTTTTCCCGCAGGTTTCATACCGGACGCGATCTTCGCGATCTGTCTGCCCTGCTGATTGAAAACATGCATATTAACATCGCATCCGCTTTCGAGCGAATATCGGATAATCGCGCTGGTTGTTGACGGAGCATAACCGACCGTGAATGAATTCGATATGCCGGCTTTCCGTACATCAAGGGATGTCGCCACGGGTACGTCACTTCCGTAATGGGCATCCTGTACGTTTTTCAGAATCCTGGCATCGACGGCATCCGACGGACGACCGGCGGTAACACATCCTTCAAAAAACGTACCGAACGACGAATTACTGTTGTCACCACCGATACCGAGAAGAATCCCGCCTTCCATTTTCCATGTCGAAGGGGCATCGCCGTCCCACCCGGTTACGATGTTGCTGTTGGGTTGACCTGCCACCGCATCGGCAACTCTCAGACAATACTTTGCTCTGCCGCCATCCGTACTCGTTTTTGAAATACCGAACGCAAACTCCCAGGTGACCTTCGGATTGGAATTGGTGGTAACATTTGATGCTCCGGAGCCGCCGGCCCAGACACCTGCTTCCATGTCATTCATGAACCATGGGCCGTCGCCGCCGCCGCCGCCTTTTCCCCAGCCCCACCATGAGGGGGTACTTCCGAAAAACAGTGTATTCATCTGACCGGTCGGACCATGGTCGTTGTTCGTCGAGGCATTTCCGAAGTCCCAGCAGCAATGGTTACCGGGGCGTTTGCCATCGACCACCGCGTAGATACCTTGCGCAGCATTGCCTTTCGGTACATTTTTGGCGGCACCCGCATCGGCAGGATAGCCGCTATAGCCTTCCTGGTTGGTCCGATAGCCATCCTGCGGAACCATATAAAGACCGTAAACGTTATGACCGGCGATTTTAAGTTTGCGACCCTTCGCGTTCGATTCACGATCGTTCTGGCTTGCAGTTCCCGTGTAGGATCCTTTTTTGGCGACGGTGAGAACATTACCGTTGCCGGATTGATCGTACAGTTTTGAAATCGTACCGTTCTGGCTGCCGAGAAAATCATCCTGAATGGATGCATCCGCGAAACCGTCTTCCGTTGTTGTAATATCCTTCGTCTGTCCGTCAGCACGTTTGACCTGATAGAGCGGGCCCTCATATTTACCCGAAAGAAGACGGGTGGTGCTGTAGGCAGCGACACAGGGTGTCCCGGTTTCCTCATAAATGTCACAGGGACATTCGATGCCAAACGCATTCTGTTGAAACCAGAGGCCGCCAGTTACTACCAATGCTGCAATTAAACGATTGATGTTTTTTACGTAACTCATACTACTCCTTTGAGGAATGTTGGTCGAATCATATTTCCAATGTTAAAAAACTCCACATTGACCCACTGATTCGTTATGAAGGACCATTGTCCATCTGAAATATTGGTCTGATTGAAAAAGAATAAGCTCTTATTCAATAATATAAACCCGTAAACAGGATATGTGTTGGAAAAACATGGATCAGTCCGGTTCTACCGGAAACATTTGTCGTTCGGGACCGATTAAAAGGAACTTCGTATTTACCGCCAACCGGCAGCATACCGTTCAGACGCGGGTACGGGAGCGACAGGCCGGCAACAAATGAAAAATGAATACCGGCTCGGTCAGGGATATAGGTTTCAGTTGCGGGCGGATTGCCGTGATATGCTTTTTGAGACAGTGGTGAGGGGAAAACCTTTTTACTGTGAGATCGATGGCAAGGGTAGGAGATGAGGAAAATCGATTATCTTATAAAGTAATTATCAGGTAGATTGACACCAATGTTTTAAGTCCTGAATAGTTTCCGTATAAAAACGGGTCGCGAAACGCCGGATGTACCCTGCACCGTATTCTTCGAAGGCTACTAGTGGAAAGGGCTGGTTGCATACAGTACCTAAAATCCCGACGCCATCACAATGGCCGACCCTGCGTGAGGTGGTACGAATGGTGGCAAGCCTCGGCGGTTTCCTCGGTCGTAAACGTGATGGAGAACCCGGTGCAAAGACTATAGGTATCGGTTTCCAACATCTCGACGATTTGCCTGCAATGAATGGGTTTATGGAACTTTTGCTTGCTTCAGAACACCTCTCAGCCCTTTGTCCAGCCTGCCGTTTACGGAGTCGATACGGAAACTATAGCTGGATGAAACAATGAATTCCACCGGCACTTCGAGGGCCTCGTTGATCGGTTCAGGTAAAAAAAAATGTTCCCTCTCCGGTCTGGAGAGGGAACAGGAAAAGTTATTTACGGTTTTTTATCTTCCGACAACGATTTTATCGGTCCATCCGGTTGTACCGTCTATTGCCGTTTTTACGACATAAACTCCGGGTGCTGCATGTTTGGTGTTCCAGATCGATACATGTCCACCTGCCTGTTTCACCCCTGAGGTGATCGTCTCGATCTGCATCCCCTTCTGGTTGAAAACACGCATATTAATAGTACGCGCACTTTCCAGCGAATAACGGATGATCGCGCTGGCTGTTGACGGAATGTAACGAACGGAAAAGGATGCCGGTGTGGAAGCCGTTCTTGCATCGAGGAATGTTCCTACCGGTGCTTCACTTCCGTAATGCATGCTCTGTACATTTTTCAGCACCTTTGCATCGATGTCGTTTGATGGTCGTCCTTTTGTGATGCAACCTTCAAAAAAGGTACCAAAAGAATGGTTACTGTTATCACCACCGATACCGAGTAGTATTCCGCCTTCCATTTTCCACGTAGAGGGAGCATCACCGTCATAGGCATTTGTCAGGTCACCGTTCGTAGCATCCGCTACTCTGAGGCAATATTTACCACGATTGTTTTCGGTACTTGTCTTGGAAATACCGAACGCATAGTCCCAGGTGATTGAAGGGTTGGTCGACCAGCCTTTGGGTGGTGGATTTGCACTGCCGCCGGCCCATACCCCGGCTTCCATATCATTTTGAAACCAGGGACCTCTCCCGGCACCCGTCCCCCACCAGTCAACTCCACCGAAATAGAGTGTGTTCATCTGGCCGGTAGGACCATAGCAGTTGTTCGTTGAACCATTGCCAAAGTTGAAACAGCATGCCTGACCGGGACGTTTGCCGTCTACCACACCATATATCCCCTGCGCCTGATTTCCGGTCGGCATATTTTTAGCGGCACTTACCCGATCCGGATGTCCTGCATACCCCTCCTGATTGGTACGATATCCCTCGCCCGGTTGTATATACAGGCCATACACGGTATGTCCGGCAACAGTCAGTTTGCGTCCTTTGGCATTAGCTTCTTTATCATCCTTACAGGCGCTGTCACCTTGATCACAGTTGTAGCAACCTTTTTTGGCAACGGTAAGATCATTCCCGTTTCCCGACTGATCATACAGCTTTGAGACTGTTCCTCCACCGCCACCGAGAAAATCATCCTGAACTTTTGAATCGGCAAAGCCGTCATCCATCTGGGGAATATCTTTTGTCTGTCCATCTGAAGAGCGCCTGACCTGATAGAGCGGTCCATTGTATTTACTGTTGAGCTGACGGATCATGCTGTATGCACCTGCACAGGGGGTACCGGCTTCTTCATAGATGTCACACGGGCATTCACGGGCAAACGTGTTCTGTTGAAACAAGAGACCGCCTGTTACCAACAATGTTACGAATAAACGATTGATACTTTTTGAGTAACGCATAAAACTCCTTTGAGGGATGTTGGTCGAATCATACTTCCCATGCAAAAAAAAATTACACAGACCCACTGATTCGTTATGAAGGACCTCTGTCCATTGGAACTGATGATCTGATTGAAAAAATCATGTGCTCTTATTAAATAATATAAACCCGTAAACAGAATATATGCTGGAAAAACATGTATTGAGTATAGTTCTACAATAAATATTTCATATTTTTATGGTTTTTTTATCAACGGGGGAGTCCTCCATATGTATCAGTTATCGCTGAATCCGACAGTCAGTCAGATTTTCCGGGGCTGATTGCACCGCCATTTTAACAACGGCAGGTGCAAGACCTCTGGCTTTTGCCCGGCAGGTAACCGGACCGGTTTCACCGGCTTTTGTTTTCACGAAAAACGCGGTTTTTCCATCTTCGAGCGCTATCAGATGCTGGCCGACAAATGCAGCCGCCCCGGTAACGGCGAGTTCGACAATGGTATTCGGAGCCGATGACGTTTGTCCGTATCGATCTACGGCAAGCACTACCACTCTGGTCATATCGCCACCTTCAATCAACTGCGTGGCATCCGGAATCATTTTCAGGGTAACCGGTCCTTTGGAGGTTTTGCGGGTATGTACTGCGGCAATCGTATCACTGCAATACCCCACGGCCCGGAGCATACCCGGTTTGAAGGGAATACCCTTCCAGACCGCCATGGGATGGGGAAGCGATGGAAACCGGTCCGGCTTTTTTATACCGAGTGATTTTTTGCCGATAAACAGCTCCACTTTGTCGCAGTTACTCGCCACCCATACATCGTTCGGCGAAAGCTTCCTGTTCCAGGTGTGGGCAATGTAGACCACCGGACCTACTGTCGCGGGATCTCCCTGGGACTTCAGAAACATTCCCGCATGCTTGGGTATCCGGTACAGGTCCATCGCACCGTAATAACATACACCGTTGTCGGCGGTAGGGTATCCGGAATTATAGTCGAAAGCGCACCAGCCGATCTGTCCGCAGATGTACGGATTGGCGGCAACCGAATCCATCACTTCCGCGAATCTGAGCAGTATCCGGATTAACTTTTCCTCGTTGTCCCAGGAATGAACCTGACAATTGATACCGAACGATTCGGTGATAAGCCAGGGCAGATGCTGCGGTTTTCCTTCGGGAATGATGAAATTGTGGGTCCATACATCCTCCAGATAGTTCTCCGGAGCGTACCGTCCCTTGAGACGTACACCATGCGTGGGCCGGGTGGGATCGAGTGTTCTGGAGAGCCGGTTTGTCTCCCGGTAAAAATCATTGAAATCGTGAGACTGATTGATTCTTACTCCGAAGCTGATGATCGAGGGGTGGTTCCTGTCGCGGACAACCATCTCTTCGACATTCCGGAGCGTAATTGCCTGCCAGGCACTGTCGCCGACATAACCCCATCCCGGTATCTCTTCGAGCACCAGCAAACCGATTTCATCACACCGGCTGAGAAATTCCGGGTCCTGCGGATAGTGCGAGCAGCGGACAATCGTACATCCGAGTTCATATTTCAGGATATCGGCATCAGCGGCCTGGAGACGATTGGCTGCAGCACGACCGATGAACGGAAAGGTTTCGTGACGGTTGAGTCCGGACAGCCAGACCGGTCTTCCGTTGAGATAGAATTTTCCATCTGCTCTGCTGAAGGAAAAGGAGCGCAGTCCGGTTTTTTCCGAATATTCATCGACGGCAACGGAATCGATCTGTATGCGGGTACGTACAGTATAGAGGTAAGGGGTATCGATATCCCACTCCCGGATGCGGTCGATCGGTGTGGTGGTGTACGCTACTTCGAGCGATGAGGCCGCCTCGACCGTTCCCGAAGCGGATCCGAACGCAACGGTGGCTCCAGTGGTATCGATAATCCTGGTTTCGATGATACACTCTCTCCCTACCGTATCGCAGTTGATAATTCTGCTGCGGATATTCACCCGGTTCTTCATAATCGAATCGCGCGACGCGAAAATCCAGTCGACATGGAGAGGGCTGGTGATTATCATGGAAACGTCACGCGTAATTCCGCCGAAAAGCATAAAATCAATAGCCTGTCCTTCGGGCGGGATCTCCCGATGCTTTCGCGAATCGACCCGTACGGCGATCACGTTATCCTTTCCGAAACTCAGGTGATCGGTAATATCGAATGAGAATGGGGTATAGGCACCCCGGTGGATACCGACCGCAGTACCGTTGACGAATACCTCCGTAATCTGGGATGCGCCCTGAAAGTCCAGAATGAAACGACGCTCCCTGCACTCCGGTGGAGGGGTAAAGTGTCTGCGGTACCATGATACGTTCCGGAATATCTTCATGTCAAAACCGCGATGGGGGACGATTGTATTGGCATGAGGCAGGCAGACCGGTGTGAAGGAGGTTTCGTTCAGGGTCACCGCCGCACCGTTCGGAAGATCCCCTGTTTTGAAAAGCCAGCGGGTGTTGAAATCAATCACGGTACGGGGTGAAGAAGTTCCGGAACGTAGATTCACCGAAGGAGCGGCAATGCATTCATGCGCCCCAGCGGTAATGCACAGAAATACAGAAATATAAAATGATAAAGTCTTTTTCATCGGGACGTTTATCCGGACGGGTTCGAGTCGTCATGATGGTGAATGTCGGCATGCCATCGCGGGAAAACCGGCTTCCATTATTACAAATATGGTATTGCGACATGCCGCCGGGTACGGAAACCTGCCGGGAATCTATCGGAATCACCATTGTTATTCCCGACGTGATGCCGTACGAATCCTGCGGAGAAGACCCCCGTATCATTCCGATTGCATCAGCTCAGATACCCCTGGTTCTTATATTTTTCTGAATGAATAAAATAATTATGTATATTATTACTTGAATATTGATGATAGTCGGTGAAAACCGGTTTCTATTATTTTATTCCGACAAACTCTGATTCAGGTAACTTCTCCGGAGGGGGTGTTCCGGCAAAGGATACCGATATGTAGAATCAGTGGGGAATTCCGGAAAATTCCGGAATGAATGTTCACGATAATAACCACTTATTCAAGGGAGAACGACATGCGATTAAAGGGGATCATGGGACTGATTCTGCTGGTGGGGGGCTTACAGGGGCTTATGGGACAGGAAGGGTATGATACACTGTGGCTCTGCAGGAATACTGACCCGGAAGAATTGTGGATGGACCTGGGTCTTGCCGATACGTTTCCAATGATCAATGTAGGGAAATTCTCAATGGTTGACACCGGAGACTCCCAGGACGGAAGCCCGTATATCAATTTTGACTACCAGTTCAATACCGATCCCGTTCATTATGAAGGAAAAACGCCAATGGGTGAGGATACCTCCTATGATTTCGAACCGCGTCCGGGTTACGCCGGATTTAAAATGTACTGGGATAACGGAACGATGAGTTTCTATACCGAGACGCATGATTCAATGGTGTTGTGGCACAAGGGACCGCTTCCCGGACACAAGGTGAAAATGATCTGGGGTCAGGGCAGTGCCGGGTGCGGGACTCCCATAAACTATCAGGATTATTATGAATTCGGATCTTCCGTGGAATGGAAACGGGAATCTTTCGGGTTTCCGGAAAGTTTCGTCAGAAGAGGACTTTTCGAGTTGCGCATGCTAATTTACAATGATTCCGCTGCGGGCAACCTCAGTCCGACCAGTGACCCTGGATGTCTGAAACTCGATAACATGTTTTTCTTCAAGAATAATGCGGCCGTCAGATCGCCGGCTTCAGTACCCCATACGGCAAGCGACAGCCGTCACTTCGTTCCCGCGATATCGGGCAAGGTGACACTGGCTGTCTTTTCATTGCAGGGTGAACAGCTGTTCAAGGGGCTTATTGACGTTAAAAAAGGCAGAAAGTACGATGTGGACCGGTTCGCACGGACCAATTCCAGTCTGCCCGTCGGCTGGATCCAGTGTGTTCACATCACCGGTGCCGGCGTGAATGTGAAAAGAAAGATGTTCCGCTGAGCACGGGCGACGTTCAATAACGTTCTATCGGCAACTATCACACGGTGTATACGGCTACCGGCTGTATACACCGTGTTTTTTCTTGTAAACGGAGCGGTACGATACTCCCGTGGAAAGCGGGCGGTCGATCCGTCTATTCGCAGCAGTCAGATTGTCATGACGATTCTGAATATCGGGACCAAATTACTCAAACTGAACGGATTACCATGGACCTTATTGTATACACTCTACTGGTCGTTCCGTTATTTCCTGAAGATCGATTCAACCGGACTGTTCAAGCTTCTGTTGAAACTTGAGGAAAAGCACGATCTCCCCGGATTCAATACCCCCGTTACGGCGGGAGCGCTCTGGGATCTGCTTCCCTGGGAAAAGGAGCACGGTGAGGAATGGACGGTCTCGGCGGAGTGGAAGCAATCGCTGATCGATGAAGTACTCCGTAAGTATATCAGGCGGGGGGCTGCCGTACTCGAAATCGGCTCGGGTGCGGGGCGATGGACGGCCGTACTGCAGCCGCTGGCCGGGAAGCTTGTTGCCATCGATGTTTCATCCAGAGCGATCGCACTCTGTAAAGCCAGGTTCGCCACCGCGACCAACTGTGAATTCCATCTGGCCGGAAACATCGATCTCGGGTTTATTCCCGACGGTTCGATCGAGGCGATCTGGTCGTTCGATGTTTTCGTTCATATCAACCCTGAGGATACCGACCGCTATATAGCGGAATTCAAACGGGTATTCGCTTCGGGCGGTATCGCGGTCATCCACCATCCGAAAAAAGGCGGCGTGCACGGTGGATGCCGGAGCAGAATGACCGACCGTCTGTTCAACGCGATGCTCGAAAAACACGGGTTGACACTTGACGCCCAGTTCGATTCGTGGGGAGAGAACGGACGGTTCAATCTGTACCGGCATGGTGACTGCATAAGCGTGTTTCACGCGTGAGCGTTTCCGTGAAGCTGCGATAGCATCTGAATGAATTGCGAATACAAAAAACACCCGGACTATCATATGACGGCCCGGGAGTAAAATTACACCGACGCTTATTTCCTTATTGTGTAATGGAAATCTTTGCCTGCTGAATTCCATTGACTCCTTTAAATCTGGCAACGTAGCATCCCGTACTCAGCGACACGGGTAATGAAACGGTGACATTGTCGGTTTGCAGATCGGAAAGGTCCATTCGTGAGATCACCTTTCCCCTGAGATCGACCAGTGTCAGATTGCCCCGGTAGAAATTCTTCAGAACCAGTGCCCGCTGTACCGGCAGGTATTCGATACGGAGACCGTTATCGGCAACGGCAATTGTCTTTACTCTGCCGTGGTCTTCAGGTTTGATTCCGGTTGGCTGTACGGCAGCCCAGGCTTTGACATTCTGCGCTTCGATGTCATACCATTTCTGGGCGGTTGCTTCCAGCTGCTTGTATCTTTGTGCATCGGATGATGACATATAACTGTCGTACGATCCGGAATGCGGCGCCTCCAGATCGATCCAGCAGGCCAGAATTCTCTTCTCCTTATCGGGGAGGTTGATGTTATTCATTGCCGAGACGCCCCCATTGATAGCCTTTATCAGACCGCTCTTGACCGCACCGTACGAGTAGGGAGGCATCTGTTCCGCCTGGGAGAATATGGAGGCGATATTGATCGCTTTGTTGCTTTTTGAAGCACCGATTCCCTTGAAAAGCGAAGTGTATGACGTCGCATACGATTTCTTCGCAGCGTTGTTCATGACAAGGTTTCCGGTCAGATCGAAACCGGATGCATGACCCGCCTTATGACAGCTCACACAATACTTATCGAGGATCGGCTGAACCATTTTCGGAAAATCAAAACCCTGGTTCTCGATTCCCAGAGGCGTCTCGAGTTTCTGGGCGCTTGTGGCCTGCAGGCTTCCCACCGGCGGCGCTTCGTTTTTACTTTCGTGACAGCCGAGGCAGGCGAATGTTTCGCCGGGCATGAGTGTGGACCAGCTGCGCATGTCGGCAATACTGCAACCGTTGGCGTCGAGCACCTGAAAGTAGACCGGTGTCCTGGCCGGTACCTTGAATGAGGCGGAGCCGTCAGCCTTGATTGTCGCTTCACCCAGAACGTTCTTCACATCCCATGAACCGCCCCAGAGGGCGACCGGGCAGATATCCGGAGCGGAAAAAATGACGTTGCTTGGTTTGGCACCGGAAACCATGCCGGCCCAGCCGTTGTCACAGGCTCCCGAAACACGGTATTTAATTTCAATGACGCGAAGTTTCTTGGCAACGCCGCTTGCTTTATCGACGCCTTCCATACCTGCGCCTTCATAGACATCCTGCATGATATACGTACCCATGCTGTCTTTGAAATTCGCCTGTCCCGCAATCGGGAAAGGATCTTCTCCCCAGATATCTGTCCACGGGGCAACTACCATCGGGTGATGCAGCGACTGGTCTCCCCAGGCGAGAAGTTCCCGGCTGGTACCGTCAACATTCTTTAAATAAATTCTGAACTTGCCGGTGTTGTGCATGTATGACATGGAATTGTATTTGTTTTCGTCGTGATAGGAAACGAGATACCACTCCTCATCGAGCGGATACGGATACTCTGAATTCCGGTACACCCCTCCGAACGCGAACGTATCGTTGTTGTCGCGGGTTTTCGTTTCCCGAGGCGGGCTGATCATCTTGACAATTTCCGGTCCATTAGTGGTTTTGGTTACATCAATGACACACACCTCACCCGAATAATCGCCATGATGCGCACTTACAATAGCGAAATATTTGCTCGGATTACCGGGAACGGGTCGGCCATGCTGCAAGCACATCGGCCATGTCGTCTGGTTGCCGTAAAGTTCCGTCTGGTGACAACCGTCGGGGTACATCCAGAACAATCCGGCGATGTTCGCGATGTCGCGATCGTTGTATTCCCAGCGTGAATACATGACGGTTCCGTCCGGACGCAACACCGGAAAAAACGTATGCACCTGATCGAATCCGACCCGACGCATATATTTTCCCTCGCCATTCATGATAAACATGTTCGAGGTAGGCTGCCATCCGCAATCAATCACGCCGAAGCAACGGGTGGAAGCGAACATGATTTCGCCATTGGGAAGATAACACGGTTCGAAATCCGCCACCGTCAGACCGGCCGGGTTTTCGGTGAGCTGCTTGATCGAACCCGGGTTGTCGATTTCCATTTCAAAAATCCTGTACCCGGTTCCTTTACTGTTGCCGGACATTGCAAAAAGGACTTTTTTACCGTCAAACGAAATGCAGGGGTCCTTTACGCACGCATCGTTCTTCGTCAAGATTTCCTTATACTGTGAATAATAATTATCGAACTTGAGGAGACAGAGGGCGCCTTTGGGCTGGAAGTCGGTATCGGTGACATCGGAAGGACCGACATTAACCCAGAATCCTATTGCAATGTTACCGACATTGTGGTGTCTGGTGAACAGGATTTTATCCAGGTAGGGATACCGGCTCATTCTGTATACCCGCCGCCAGTGACAGGCGCTGTTGAAGGTACCGTCGCACTTTGCCTGATATTCGGCGGGAAGGGATGCTTTGATTTCTTCGGCAGTCCCGCCCTGAGCTTTCCAGTCGGCGACAATTTCCGCCGGTATGGTTGCCGGCATTGCGTCGTCAATCGCAGCGTTGGTAACAGGAACCAGAAAATACCCTGCAATCAGTGCAACGAAGACGGCTCCCTGTACAAAGGATGATTTCAGAGATGAAAAATCCGTTTTAATCATACTACCTCCCATAGTGTGATGTGGATTATCAGACATTTTTATAGTTGATTTCATATAAAAACGGTTAAATTCTTGTTTGAAGAAAAAAAATCAGTTTATGAAAATTCCGGTAACACTGATGGTCAGTAGCCTGTGTTCACTTGTAATCTTTATTAATATATCGTGAAAGCTTCGTATTTTTTAATTGGCGTGCGTTATTGAGAATTTTATGTGGTGCAATGTGGAATCACTCAATCAGTATGGATGTGGTTGAATAATCTCGGGTTTCGCATGATCGACGGACTGATTATCGGATCATGACTTTATAAACGGGGGTACTGCGCGCCAAAACCCCTACAAGAGTTTGTTACCAGGCGTTTTAGGTAAAACCGGTACAATGGAAGCGGAGCCATCACCTCCGGGAAATGTATTGACAGCTGTACTAGTATGCTGCTGTAACCGCGTTTGAAGTGGTCAAGTGAAAAAATACTGCAGGTGAAAGGATACCCTGCGCTGTAAAAACAACTTGGGGATAGTTGAATGCTGCCCGATACGGCAAGAAACCTGAGAAGATTTTAACGGTTTCGATTCTACCGAAAAACCGGAACAGCGTCCTACGGAAACCAATCGGGAAAGAAGTGAAAACGATCAGCGAATCGCCATGATTTTTCCTGTATAGAGCGGCACCTGACCGGCTGTTTCGATCCGTACTACCCGGCAGCATGGAGAAGGGGAAATCACCGGTTGTTTGCCACCTGCCGGATTCACCGGAGAACGGGATATCCGTTGTCCCGACAGTGAGTAGGTAGTCAGAAACAACTGCCCGTTGTAACGTGCGGGTACTTTGACCGGTAGTGCAATTCCATTGATGCTGATTTCGGTTATTTTCTGGTCGGCGAACGGATTATCAACGGCGAGTTCAGGATTATAGGTAATTTCTATGGTTTTTGTGCCTTCTCCCGGTTCAATGTAGAAGGTGTCGAAATCACAGCTGATTAGTATCTGATATTCACCCTGAAAGCCGGTGAAACGGATCATTCCGGAATCGTCGGTGTTACCGCTTGTCACGGTTTTCAATTCGTCCCGAACTTCGCGCCAGCGTTTACCGACGGGGGTTTCGTTGTTCAGGGAGTCGACGAAATAACTGGTGAGATCGTTGCTCCGCATATACCGTTCGCACCATCCCCCCATGATAAGTCCTCCGACATTCGGGTTGGCGAAACAGGTACGCATCAACTCCTCAATTTTATCCGCAGCCTCACCGGTGTCCAGACTGAAATCAACATCGGTGAGCATTACCGGTTTTTCGAGCTGTTCCGTAAGATAGTTGATGTTCGCTTCGAAGATGCTTTTATCCATAGTATCATTGAAATGACCCCTGGCGCCGATGAGGTCAAACCTGCCGGCAAGCGATTCAAGAATTGCTGTATATTTGTCGGCGGTAGTCCGGTCACTTGAGGTGATCAGATCGTAGTCGTTGATGACAAATTGAGCGACAGAATCTTTTTTACGGGCCTCATCCAGTATCCAGCCGAAAATATCCGGATCACCGCTTTTCGTTTGCAGCATGCCGCTTTCCGGCAATGAACCGTCCTCTCCGTGACATATTTCATCAATGAGATCCCACTGGGTAACTTTTCCGCCGAAATGGCTCATCGCGGTATCGATACGTTCCTGCATGGCCTGTTTGAATGCGTCGGTTTCGAGATCGCGTGTCCATTCGGGAAGCAGGTCTTCCTTTTCATTGCTGAAAAGGTTACGGCCACGGATGGGGATTTTTCTTTCAAGCAGCCAGTTGATAAGTGAATCCGCCCGGGAAAAAACGGGATCGCACTTTTCGGAACAATGCATCACCTGTTCCCATTTCATCACGTTTTCGGGAGTGGCGATGTCGAAGTAATTCAGGAACGCCTGTCCGTAATCATCGCCAAGGGAATCGAATCCCTCGGTACGAATCGTGCCCCCGAATACGAAATCGTTTTTTATCTGTGCAATACCGATCAGAAGCCCGGGAAGCGGCGCTCCTCCGGGAGAAAGAATTTTGACTTCACAATCACGTTTCCGGTGGCTGTAATCATAGTCTTCGGCGGATGAACCGGCGGTAATCTCTTTAAAAAAACAGGTCATAACGAACAGCAGCAGTAAGCGGATAGTACGTTCATGCAGAAGGTGTTTCATTGTTCTCTCCCCTTATCCTCAAGAAAGCTACGAAGCATTTGTATGGTTGCCGAATTGTTCTGCGGTTCGGAGCAGTATCTGAACTGCCCGGCTCTAACATTACCTGAATCGTCCGGTTCAGATAACAGTGTATAATATAGGTTAAATTTTCACCGTGGTGTCAAATTCCGGATTATGGCAACGCTGCTCCTTTTCAGAATCCGGATCGCGCATGCCGGTGTTTCGGGAAATGTCGAGCGGAAATTCGGTGGGTGTACCGATGCCGGTTATCGGGAAACTGAGTTGAAAAAAACATCGAATATACTTCCGGGACAGAGTCGAAACCGTGGGGTGCAGGCCGGAACGAAAGTCAGCATGGACGGCAAGGGGCGAGCTCTGGACAATGTGTTCGTGGAACGTCTGTGGCGTACCGTCAGATACGAAGACATTTATCTCAAGGACTACCGTTCCCCGAGGGATGCCACTCTCGGACCATCAATTTTACAACTGTAAACAGAGGAATGACGAACATGCTGTTATCACTTCATGCTTTATCAATTTCCTGCTCTCTTCGGGAGAGAAGCAGGGGGAGAGATCACATCTTCTCGAAATACTTCCGCAACCACACGTCAACCGTCAGATACCTCCCCAGCAGTTCCGAATTATCGATCCCGTTGAAGTGGTTCGTCAGGGTTGTCTGCACTTTGCTCTTGTCGACAAAGGAAAACAGCGGAGAATGTTCCGCGGTCAGGGCATCCTGAAAAAGCGAGCGCGCCGGTTTGAGACGTATCCATGCACCGTAATCGAAAAAGTCCCGGCGGTCATGAAGGAAGGGAAGGGTGTTCTCCAGTCTGCCCAAACCTTTGCGGGCGATAGCTATCATTTTATCAATCGGGGAGTTTCGCGAAATGGGGAGACCCGTTTTCTGCCACGGGATCGTGGTAAAGTACTCCGGGAAAGCGTGAACCAGCATTTTATTATAGAGCGACGAATGTTTTCTGAATCGTACCGGAATCGCAAGGGTCAATTCGATCAGATCCTTGTCGAAAAACGGCAGACGGGTATGATAGGAGAGATTGCCGAGGTAGAGCCCCGCTCCGATGAACCTGCGTCCACGGTTGAGGAAATTGGCATATTCACCGTCGGGATGGCCGGCGTACGCTCCGCCGAGGAGCGCGTCGCCGAGAAATCCGTTCAATTCTATCGTGTAGACATTCCGCATCTCGTTGATATGTTCGATCCCGTGCATATGCAGCATGTTGAACTGCCCGTCGGTGAGACGGATACCTTCGAGCCGGTTGTTGAGCCAGTTACCGGCGGTGATTTCATGCACCACATGATTGGTAGGCCGCAACGCGGCAACCTGCCGGGCGATCGTGATATCCGGGCATCCCGGCCTGCCGAAGGTGATCGCCGGAACCGGTTCGAACACATCGGGGAGCGCGGCGAAAATAGCTCGTGAGTCAAGGCCTCCGCTCAGGCCGATACCGACTTTCTCACCCTGCCTGCACCGTTTACGAACCGCTTTTTTAAATACTTCGGCGATTCTTTCGATCGTGGCGGCACTGTCGGGAGCATCGTCGAGTGGCGGCGGATTATCGGGACGCCACCAGGTGGTTGTCCGGATCGCGGAAGAGTGACAGTCGGCGGTAATCAGCACGGCAGGGTCGATGAGTTCGACTTCCCTGAACCAGGTGCGGCTTCCGGTAAAATGGCCGACCGATAAAAAATCATCGACCGCTTCATGATCGGTTGCCAGATTCAGTGACGGAATCTGCCGGAATGCCTTTATTTCCGTTGCCCAGGCGATTCCGGCGGGAGTGACACAGAGGTACAGTTGCCGCAGTCCGAAACGGTCGCTGATAAAATGCAGTTGCCGGTTGAACGGATCGTAAATGACTGCTGAAAAGATCGCATCGACAGAGTGGAGAAACGGAACGAGCTTTCCATCCGCGTAGGCATCATGGAGTTCCTCGGAAAATGAACAGGTCGGGGAGGACGCATCGGAATAACGCTCTCCGTCGATCCAGACAATCGCCTTGTGACCGGTATACAGCTGGGTGACATGATTGCAGGGGGAGAGGAATACGGATGACGCGGCGATGCAGTCATCGGTAAACGATTTCCCGATCATATGGTACGGGCGGTAGACAAGCGATGACGCCATCCGGGAAACGACCTCCGAGGAGGACGTTCCACGCTCGAGAAGTGATACCGTGCAGCCGCACAATCCGGGCATATTATCTCCTCAGAAGATGTTTCACCTGTTCAACGGATTGCCCGCCGACAACAATCCTTCCCCAGACCTCAAGCGCGACCGCGGTATAGAGCAGGTCCACATCGGGTTTTGCCCACTGCAGCAACGCGTTTTCCGACATATGGAAGTATTCACTCATGAATCCGTTCCTGAACAGCGTATCCGGAATCTGTTTCGTGTACGATTGCCACGGCACCGGGAATCCCGCTTTCTTCCGGTAGATAACCGGTTTCGGAAGATACGTTTCGGCACACTTTTTCAGGATATATTTACCGGTGCGACCACGGAGTTTCCATGAAGTGTCGAGACGGAGTGCGAAATCGATAAGACCGTTTTCGAGGAACGGTACCCGCGATTCGATGCTGGCCTTCATGCACATCCGGTCGTTGCGCTGCAGCAGGGTCGAAAGGTGACCGTAGAGGTTCGAAGTGATGAACGCGGCGAGTTCCGGGAAACCGTCACGACCGGTATAGGCCGCAAGAAGCGAGTCGGTTGACGGCTTTCCGGCTGCGCCGCGCAGAAGTGCGCCGCGTTTCGCGAAAAGCGGAACGTTACTGTTCGAATACGGAAGATAGGCGTCGGTATAGTACAGCAGTTCCTCGCGGGTGAAATAATCGCTGAAACGGAATCGTTTGAATGCGCGGTAAGCGGTGTCGATCAGACGCGAGAGACGGCTTGTCTGCGCATGACGTTTCCAGGTGGCGGCGAACAGTGAGTGCCAGCCGTATCCACCGAAGAGTTCGTCGGCACCTTCTCCGCAGAGCAGCGCTTTCACGCCGTGTTCATGCGCGAGTCGCGAGACCGTATAAAGTGATATGTCACTCGGATGGTATATCGGGGCGTCAAGGTGATAGACGGCGTCGGCGAGCGATTCGAGCCAGACCGGGGCATCAATGTATACCGTATGCAGATCGAGTTTATATCGGTCTGCCACCATTTTCGCGTAGGCGAGTTCCCCCGGGCCGTCCTTTACCGTTGCATGATAGATGCTCACGTTCGCACCGTTTTTCGCCGCGATGGCGGTGATCAGGCTCGAATCGATACCGCCGCTGCAGAGAATACCGATCGGGGCGTCGGCGATAAGGTGCAGTTTCACCGAATCGTTCAGGAGCGTATCCAGCCGTGCGACGGGTGCGGCATCGGTTCCCTGTCGCGGAAACGATGCGGTTGCAAGGGAGATCGTATCGGGAATGGAAAACCAGGTTGCCGCTTCGGTTGACAGATCAGCCGATCGAACGGTAAGCGTCGTGCCCGGCGGGAGTTCGCGGATAACGCGGAACGGCGTGCGCAGCTGTTGCCCATGACCGAACGCGACGATGTCGGCGATATATTCCGGGTCAAGGTCGTCGGCACGGGAGTAAACGGCAGTGGTTTCCAGAAGCGCGAGAAGCGTTTTAATCTCCGAAGAGAAGAAAAAACGGTTCCCGTACGACGCATAATAGAGCGGTTTGATACCGGTGCGGTCGCGGGCGAGGAGAAGAGTACGTTGCCGTTTATCGTACCAGGCGAAGGCGAACATGCCGTTGAGCTGCGGAATGATTGCCGGTCCTTCGTGTTCGAGAAGGGAAAAAAGGGTAAGCGTGTCGGAGGACGAAGACGGAGCGCCCGGCAGGGATGCGCTCAGCGATTTGAAATTGTAAATTTCACCGTTGAAGACCAGTATGCCGTTTTTATCTTCCACGGGCTGGTTGGAACGGCTGGAAAGATCGATGACGCTGAGCCGGTTGTGACAGAAACAGTAGCCCTCGCCGGCAGCGCTGTTGAAAAAGTCGGGACCGCGGTGATCCTGCAGACGGGCCGCTTTTTCGACCTGTTCACGATCCGGAACAGGGGATCCGAGCACACCGGTTATACCGCACATGGAGAGCTGTTACCGGTTGGAGTGGTCGAAGGTATATTACTACTGCGGAGGGGTCGTGAAGAGATGGTTGCTATTGCCGGTTTCACTGATTCCGCACGGCACCTGCCGGACGAGATGAGAAGTCGGTGAAAGGTATCGGTCACTTCGATCCTCCTGCCAGGAGGGACGGGATCAGTGTCCGTGAGTATATGGAAAGTTGTTTGGCCATTAAAGTCCTGCGGTGCTTCGACGATACCGGAAAAATAGAACAACCGGTTGTTAAAAGCAAAATAACACCTTTTCTGCCCGTCACACTTCAACAAAGGAGTTGCCATGCTGACCGAAAATCAAACGCTCATGACCAGAGCCCGTGAATCACTCAAAGGAAACTGGGGGATAGTCGTCGGAGTAACGCTGGTGTACTTTCTGATAACGGCGATCGCCGGCTCACCTAAGTTCATAAAGATAGCCGGTTTTATTATCGGTGGTCCCATGGCTCTCGGCTATCAGATATTCTTCCTGTCGCTTATTCGAAGGAAGAATATCACATTCGGCATGCTGTTCGAGGGATTCAATAATTTTCTGACGGCACTCGGTGCGTATGTTCTGATGATCATCTTTGTCATTCTATGGCTGCTGCTCCTGATCGTTCCCGGTATTATCGCCGCGATGTCGTATTCACTTACCTGGTTCATCATCGCCGATAATCCTGCTATCGGCCCGCTGGAGGCGATACGTAAAAGCAAGCAGATGATGATGGGTCATAAGTGGAAACTGTTCTATTTATCATGCCGGTTCTGGGCATGGATCCTTCTGGGATTCGTTACCGCCGGGATCGGGTTCCTGTGGATCGGGCCGTATATGATGGCCAGCTTTGCCCATTTTTACCAGGACCTGCTTGATAATGCAGCGGTAGCTTCTTCCACCGACGGGCAGGTGCGAACCCTGCCGACCGACGGAGTCACTCCGGATGCGCCTGTTTGATACCCATTGTCATCTGCAGGATGAACGACTCCTGCCGGAGGTCGATGCCGTCGTCACACGCGCCGCCACCGCAGGGGTCAGGTATATGCTCTGCTGCGGCAGCAGCGAAGATGACTGGGGTGCGGTCATCGATCTCGCATACCGGTATGAATGCGTCATCCCGGCGCTGGGTATTCACCCGTGGCATATCGGCGCAGTTCGCGGCGGGTGGAACGAACGCCTTGAGCATCTGCTGCGCGATCATCCCGAAGTCGCAGTGGGAGAGATCGGTCTTGATCATGTGCTGGAAGAACGAAACGACGATGAACAGATGGAGATCTTCTATCGTCAGCTTATCCTCGCGCGTCAACTCGGGCGCCCGGTGTCAATCCACTGCCGAAGAGCGTGGGGGAGTCTCATGGAACTGCTGCGCCGGGAGCCGGGAATAGCGCGAAACGGTGTCATTCATTCGTACAGCGGTCCGGTCGAACTGGTTGAGGAACTGCAGCGGCATGGCCTGCTGCTCTCGTTTTCGGGCTCCATCACCTATGAACGCAACCGTCGTGCGCGTGAAGCGGTGGTGAAAGTAAACAGGGAACACCTGCTGTTCGAGACCGACAGCCCGGATATTCCTCCCGACGGGCATGAGGGTAACAATGAACCCCGTACCATGGTGCAGGTGGTGGAGACGGTTGCGGGGCTGCGTGGTGTTCCGGTTGAGCAGGTTGCGAAGGATGCTTATTCCGTCGCTTCGGAACTGTTTTTGCCGAGTCGGGTTTGATCGGAACTTTTCATGTTCCTGTCCATAACGATATGGTTTCAGGATAAACAGTCATTGATCCGGCCAAGCGGGATCGAAATGACACGTTGTAAGATAAAATCCGGTCACACTTCGATCGACACCATGCATCGCTTCGAGAATCTCAGTGTTCGAATTTTATCAATTCTGAACAGAACCTGTTCAGTGTAACATTTCATCAATTGAAAACGTTCACTACAGAGGAACTCCGCCTCACTTCGGTAATCATCGGTACGATTCGCGGAAACCGGCAAGCATCATGATCAACATGCGAAAACAAACCCGCCGACTGAAATCATTTCTTTTTCTTCTCCTGTTTTTCCGTTTTCACGTCTCAGGTTTTACTGAAATCTCCATTGCCGTTCAGCCTTTCGGTAACGTTGACACTCTGCAGTTGCTTCCGGTTCTCGAAGCGGTCGTCCGGGAATATCATGCGGCCGAAGTGGTGATCCGGAAACCGGTTCCATTGCCGGAATCGGCTTTTTATCCGCCGCGGGGGCGATACCGGGCGGAGAAACTCCTCGATTTTCTGGACAGCATCAATGACGGGAAGTATTATCGTGTCGTCGGATTTACCGACAAGGATATTTCGACCACCAAAGGAGCGATAGAGGATTGGGGTATTTTCGGATTAGGTAATATCGGAGGATATTCCTGTGTGGTGTCAACCTTCCGGTTGAAGCGGGATGGAAAAACAGACCTGTTTGAACCCAGGTTGAAACGGATTATCATCCATGAGCTGGGGCATACGTTCGGATTGTATCACTGCAACTGGCGGCTGTGCGTGATGGCAAATTACAAAGGAACCATAAGAATTCTCGATGAACAGTGGGCACATCTGTGCGCACCGTGTAAACGTTCGTTCAGGAAGAAGTATAAAATAGGGCAATGAGCGTGGGGCTTACTTCGTCTCTTTTTTTGACCACGGAGGACGTTTCAGCAACTGACCGAACTCCTCGGCATTTACAGGTCTACTGAAATAGAATCCCTGCACCTGTTCGCATCCGTTCCGGAGCAGATAGTCAGCCTGATCGGGAGTCTCGACGCCTTCGGCGATCACGTTCAAACTCAGACTATGCGCCATGGCGATAATCGCATCGATAATTGCCGATTCCGGTGTCGTGGGATTCATTTCCATGACGAAAGAACGGTCGATTTTGAGCGTGTCAATGGGAAACCGGTTGAGATAACTGAGTGATGAATATCCCGTACCGAAATCATCGATCGCGAAGAGCGCCCCCATATCCTTGAGCTGTCGAAGCGTCATGATGGTCTGTTCGGGATTTTTCATGCCGATGCTTTCGGTGATTTCGAGTTTGAGATTGCGGGCATCGAACCGGGTATGTTTCAGGGTGCGGTCGATGGAGGCGACCAGATCCTGCTGCTGGAACTGCCGGGCACTCAGGTTGACTGAAATGACAAACGCTTTTCCGAACTGGTCCTGCCAGAGTCGCATCTGTCTGCAGGCGGTTTCAAGCACCCACTCGCCGATGGGAATAATAAGACCGATCTCCTCGGCAAGCGGAATGAACTGTATCGGCGAGATCATCCCGAGATCGGGGTGGTTCCAGCGGACCAGCGCTTCGGCACCGACTATTTCCCTGGTGTTCAGATCGATAATCGGCTGGTAGAAAACGAGAAACTGTTTTTTCTGCAGAGCCTTCTGGAGGTTATGCTCAAGTGTCAACTGCTCGAAGGCCTGCGTGTTCATCGAGGGCATGTAATGCTGGTAGTTGCTGATTCCGAGTTCTTTGGCGCGCAGCATGGCGGTTTCCGCGTTTTTCAGCAGGAGCTCGAAGTGATCACCGTCGCCGGGGAAAAGGCTCACCCCGATACTGACGGTAATGAACAGCTCCTTGTTGCCGATCAGAAAGGGTTGCGAACAGGCCGTGAGAATCCGCTTGGCCACCCGGGCGGCATCCTGCGGATGCAGAATGTCGTCAAGAAGCACGGCGAAACCGTCGTCGCCGAGTCTGAACACCGAATCCACCTCCCGGGTGCATGCTTTGAGCCGCTGTGCGACATTCTGAAGCAGCTGGTCGCCGAACACATAGCCGAGTGTGTCGTTGATGATCTTGAACCGGTTGAGATCAAGCTGCAGTATCCCCATTATTCCTTTTCTGCGTCGGGCGAGATTGAGCATGTAGGTAAGACGGTCGTACAGCAGCATTCGGTTCGGCAGACCGGTCAGCGAGTCATAGTAGGCGTAATTGCGGCCGGGTGAATCATTGGAAATATACCCGGTAAGATCGGTAAAGATACCGATGTACCGGTCGGCGTCGCCCGTATCTTTGCAATGAAAAACCGTGAGCCATTGGGAATAGATTTCACCGTTTTTACGACGGTTCCAGATTTCGCCCTGCCATTTTCCGTCATTGTTCAATGCGTTCTGTATCTGCTGATAAAACATGTCGTCGTGTCGGTGGGATTTGAGAAAACTGGGTTTTTTACCGATGGCTTCGGCGGAATCATAGCCGGTGATCTGGGTAAAGCCCGGATTGACACGAACAATGACCTGATTATGGTCGGTAATGATGATCCCCTCGGTGCAGTTGTTGAATACCATCTCATTCTCACGGTGCATCTGCTTACTCGTGGAGAGTTTGAATGGTAACGGAGCGGAGGTATCGTTTTGTTGCATTATCCTTGATTTCTAACGAACCAATCGTCGATTGCAAATACCGTTACGGAAAAAGGGGATAATTGTATTATAACATGCATATTCCGGCAGTGCAATCATTAAGGGCTGCGCACGAGGAATACGCCGGGGAAGGTGGAACGTTCGGGTACGTAGATTACGGAGGACACATGGCACAGACGGATCGGAAAACTTCCGTCGATAGTACCGATCTCCGCGATCGGGCAGGAGTGCCACTACGGTCGATCCGCGCCGGGGAGATCCCATGCGATCTGCAGTGCTCCCCAGAGGGCTGCGCCGCTGCTTATACCGCAGAAGAGACCTTCGCGGAGTGCAAGATCGCGCGTGGCATTGAACGCATCATCATCGGAACAGGTGAGACGACGGTCCGGCAGGGAGGGTTCGAAGATGGCGGGAACGATAGCCTCCTGCATGCTTTTCAATCCCTGAAGACGATGATTGAGAGTCGGTTCAAAAAGATGTAATAACTGCGTGACGATACCAAAAATAGTACATGGTTGTATGTGAACACTTTTTCCGTTTTACGCAATCCGATGACGGTTAGAAGAGGACCGGCTTCGACCGCCGGGAATGCGTCGTTCGGGAAATACTCATCACACCGCAGTTCTATTTTGTTCAACAGATAATACATTTCCTGATCCCCGGCGGGAACCTTCGGAGATAATGTTCATATATTTATTATGGACAGGTTGGTTTTATAGCGATACCATGTCTCGAAGATTCCAGAAGAGATTGATGAGATGCAAGATACTTCCACCATTGCAGCCGGAAGAACTGCCGGCCCCATCCCGACGGTAGCATTTCTATCGGCAGTTATTGCAATGGTTTTGACCGGGTTTGGCCACAGTCATGCTTCAGACGGTCCACCGGAGGAATTCCCGGCGAATGTACGGAAGTGGCTCACCACGGTAAACGATCCTGCCGAAACCGCCGACAGTAAAACCGTGGCACTTGATTCCCTGGTTGAACAGCATGATCCGGCGCTGCTTGACACCATCAAATATTTCGCTTTCCGGTATCCCGACCGTTCGGTCAACCTGACGGCCGTCGACCGGATGAACCGGTTCGTTCTCACCTATCGCTGGACGGAAGTATGTGACACGCTTACCGATCTCATGCTTTACTCATCCGATCCCGAAATACGGTATGCGGCACTGTATGCAAATAGGATAACCGCTACTGCGTTTGTCTATCAATTGCCGTTCGACCGCAACCGGGTTGTTGATGCGCTGGTTACCATGGTGGCACCCGATACCTATTTCAACGAAGCGAAAGGGTTTTACACAGCCGTATGGCTTCTCGCGAATGTTGCGGTTGACAGTGATCGGCATGCGATCGATGCACTCACGTATCTCCGTGATCATTACGAAGAATACACCCTGGAAAATGGTATTGATGCCACCGATGCGTATCAGTTATTCAGGAATAATATTCAGTCGACGTATATTGATCTGGTCGAGAGCTATCCGCTTCCGCCACTCATCGATACGATACCCGTTGATGCGACAACGGAGGATTACCTGTCGACAGTGGGATATATGCTCGATTCAGCCGCAACCGATTCTTTGGGATTTGCGGCACTTGCGTGGTTGCTTGAACACGGGGAAGCCGTCAACGGAGACGAAGGAGACCGCCTGCTGTATTTCCGCCGGACCGCTCCCTGGAAACGACCCGACAGAGCCGCGGAGATTACAGCGGCGATCGAGGAACTGTTTGATCGTTTCGGCGTGGCGGTAACCCTCGACCGTCCGGTATTGTCACGAATGCCACCGGACGCTCTGATATATTACCGACTATCCGGAAGCCGTCTTGCCGTCAGCCGTATTCCACCTGGCTCCCGCTTGTGTCTGTTTGATTTTTCGGGACGATTACTGTTCCATGAAGTGACACCGGATTCACCTTATTATGCCATACTGCCGGCCGGATTCGCCGCAAAGGGAATTATACTTACGGTAAACGGAATGGCCATTCCGATAAAAACGGTTTCGGGAAAGTAGTTACCTCTTATAATCCCGGTATTTTTATCGGGCGGGTTGTCAGGGCGATGAGATAGTAGCAGATTCGATTTCGATGACGTCGGTTTGGTCATCATCGTATTCAAGACTCTGTGTTCCTGTTTCTTTGAGCCCTTTCAGTGCGACGATTTTTTCTTCCCAGTTGTGCATCGAATCGAGTGCCATATTGATGGCATTGTCCAGTTCCGAAAAATTGTCCATCGGTTTGAAAATGCAGGTATCGGCTCCATAACGCATGCAGGTGAGGAGGTGCTCAAGTGAGACATAGCCGGTAATCATGATGAAATGGGTCATCGGGTACTGTTTTTTTACTTTCTGTAACAGATCGGTTCCTTTCATTCCCGGCATGATGATGTCACTGATAACGATTTCGAAATGATTTTTATCAATGAGTTTCAGGGCCTCATTTCCGCTTTGAGCTGTTTCGACGCTGAAGCCTTTGAGTTTGAAGTGGCTTGAAATGAGAAAACAGATATCCGGGGAATCATCGACGACAAGAATACGGGCTTTGGAGGCAGGGGGGTTCATGAAGGGTATCCTTTCGATGATGCTACCGGGCGGAATCGATGCAAAACGGTGGTGATCAACGATGTCGCCCTGAGTACTGAAAATACGGTAGTAATAATGCTACAGAAAGATTATACCATTACCTGAAATGGATGTCGATGGTGGATTGGCGGGGTAGCGGGTACTTACTGTGGAACAGTTTTACTATGCGCTAAAATCAGTATCGGTGCCCGGATGAAACTGCACAGTGACCGGTTTCATCGTAAAGATAGTTCCGAGGCCCCTGTTGTCAGCACTTCTCTTTTTTCTTCGGCAGGGCCGCCCTGAACAGGTATTTGCTGAGGGTCAGACCGGCTTTGATGTTGCGCTTCGCTTCCGCCGGGTTTTTAAGGCTCTGAAATGCCTTGAAGAGCATATAGGAAGGGCGCAGATAAAATTCCCGGCGCGCCCGGTCACAGAAGCTGACCAGTTCATCGTAGGGAAGATCGGGGTTCGACATGGTCGATGAATGCAGCCCTTCGGGAGTGATCCAATCCCGGAAGTTATCGGAAACGATCCATCCCTTTTCCTCATAATACTGGTAGTCGGAGGTACCCGGGTACACCATGATCGGAAAAAACTGGGCGGTGTCGGGACTGAGCTGTTTGGCGAGCCTGAGCGTTTCTTCGAGCGTTTCGCGGGTTTCTCCCCGGTTGCCCACCATGAAACAGCCGTGGATCATGATTCCCGCCCGTTTGGCGTCCTTGACGAACTGTCTGATGACGGGAATTTTCGTCCCTTTACGGATATTATCGAGGATCTGCTGGTTGCCGCTTTCGAATCCGACGCAGAAGAGCCGGCAACCGGCAGATTTCATCAGGCGCATGGTTTCAAGATCGACATCGGCCCGTGAATTCGCCGACCACGGAATGCGCGTGAGTTTCCGTTCGATCAGTGCCTTTGACAAATCCGAACACCTTTTTTTATTTGCGGTGAGCGTGTCGTCCTCAATCATGATTTCTTTTACATCGGGAAAGTTGTCGTGGATGTAACGGAATTCCTCAACGATGCTTTCAATCGACCGCTGACGGTACCGGTGTCCCTGCAGTACCTGTGGAACAACACAGTAGGTACAGCGGAACGGACATCCGCGGCCCGTCATGATGACGATGAGCGGATGGAGACTGTGCCCGTAAAAATAGGGGGTGATATTGAGGTGGTTCTTGTAGACCGACGCTACGGGCGGAAAAACATCGAGGTCTTCGATAAACGGCCGGGGTTCATTTTTCACAGATTTTCCGTCGCTGGTGCGGTAAGCGAGTCCGGTTATCGATGCAAGAAGGTCATCCGACCTGCCTGAGGGCAGTTTTTCTGCAAGTTCAACAAGGGTCATGTCGAATTCGCTGAAGGCGACCGCATCGATGTTCGCGTTCAGTTCGAGCGTTTCACACGGCAGCGCCGATACATGCACACCGACAAATACGGTAAAACAATCGGTGCAGGCCTCCTTGAGCGCGGCACCCACTTCAACGTCATTATAGATACTCGGTGTGGAGGTTGCGATGAACACCATACCCGGATCGAATTGCTTCACCCGTTCCGCTACTGTTTCCCGGGAGAGGTTCCCGGCGGGAGCATCGATGAGCATTACTTCGTGACCGTTTTTTTCGAGCAGACCGACCGCATATGCCAACCACATCGGATAATAGAGCGTTCCGCTTTTGGCTACCGCAGGTGAGCGCGATTCGCGGGAAAAGTGACTTAAAAACGGCGGATTAAGAGCGACGATTTTCACGAGAATGGTCTTTCGGTTCGAAGTTGCTGCTGCTGATTACGGTTCCCGGGATAGAAAACTGTGCAGGATTTAATCCGATGAACATTTTTGAAATCCCGTTTTGTCCTGAACGGTATAAATATAGTAAAAACTGATCCGGTTTTTCGTGATTTAGCGGGGCAGATGTATCAGGTGAATGATTCCGGGGGGCGTGGAGCGACTTTCAGCGATTTCCACTGCTCAATCATTACTTCCCCGGCCGGTGCGCCCCGACGTTTCCGGACATTGCGGGCTTCGGTCATATGCACTTCCACCGTAGGAGCATTACGCTGTTTGGAATACCATGCTGAAAGAGCGGCTGCTGCCCTGATGACCGTATCCGGGGGTTCCGGGGTACCCTTGGGTCGTCTGATGATGACATGCGATCCCGCATTTCCTGCCACATGAAACCAGATATCCGATGCTTTGGCGAATTTGAGGGATAATTCATCGTTCTGTTCATCGGTTTTTCCGATATATATATCCCACCCCTCATACGATACACGGCGATAGGGAGAGGGCGTGGAGGTATCCTTATTCCCGGCGGTGCTTCCGGGCGCCGCGCCTTCGAGTATCGCGATACACTGTTCGATCGTTTCGTTCAGTAGAAGAGGATCTTCCGCAGCGGCTTTTTCAAGACGGTGCAGTGCATCACGTAAATCATTGAGATTGCCGATAGTTGCAACCTGGTTTCCGGTGGCGGCCTTCTCGTTCTTCTGCGCCCTGAGTGATTTTTTATAATAGAGGACCGCATTTTTTTCGGCGGAACATTTCGGATTTAGTGCCACGGTTTCGCGCAGACCGGTGTGAATGTTGGTGATTGACACTATGGAAAGTCCCGGCATGATCGACGATGCCGAGGCGGCGATCGAATCGCCTATCTGTTTGAGCCAGAGTGCATTACGTTTTTCCTTGTGCGGTATGGTCGTCGCGGAAACCGTTTTCCGGAGTCGCGCTATTTCACGGGTGAGAAGCATTCTGCATCGTGTATACCGTTCATTTATTTCTTCCGAACCTGTCGACATGCGATTTCTTTCTTGACGTTTATGGAAAGTGATGCTACAATAAGAAGGTGCTCTTTTTACCGGTTTTCAGGCCGGACATTGCCCTGAATCTGCTGCTATGATCGACAACTGCAATGGCCGAGGAGGAGAAATGGTCCAGACGTTGAAAGTAACATGCCCGCATTGCCATCAGACTGCCGAGATCTTTCTGAGCACCAATGCGTGTGTCATTATTCTGAATTGTCCGTCATGTTGCTCTCCGATCATGTATTTCGACCAGAAAATTTTCATCCTTTCGCAGAGTCAGGTCGAGGCGATCAAAAACAAGGCACGAAGCAGCTCGATGATGAATCTCCTGAAGAAGATGACCAAACCCGAGGAAGAACCGGTACCCAAACTGCACCGACAACAGGAGGCGGTCGAGGACCGCTGCAATCCGCATTTTTCGATGCATTCCTCCGCCCGGTCGGGAGAAAGAAAAATACATATCGGCAATGATGATATCACCAATCTGAAGATCGAGCTTGCGCTCTGCAACGATGTTTCGGAATTTATTGACAGAATGTAGTCGGCTGGCTGCGTTTGCAGTCAGGATGTACGGCCCGGGTCTATGACCCGGGCCTTTTTTTGAATTTCTTTAACAAAAAATGTTCAGAACGGGTGTATTCATAGCAACCGGTAATGTCATTTGACGTTTAAAGTATGATGTATTGAATGCGGTGGAGTCTGAGGTCCGAGAGCACGCCGTTACTGTTGAATCATTTTTACGGAGTCGTTTACTGTTCTTGTCCGGAACGGTTTCCCGCCGCCCCGGTAGTCACCCGGGTGTCGTCTTCTGATTTCTCCATTCGCCTGAACGCCTTGACAACAACACCGGTTCCATGCCATTGATTCACTTCAGTGAAACCCTGCTGCCGAATCGGTATATCCACGTATGAATCGCTCCAATTGTGGGAATAGAAAACCCATACCGTCGTTGCCGGTGGAGATGTCTTCAAATTATCGGTCATTACCTCGAGTGACGGGTTACCGTTGATCGGAAAATACCTATACTCCGATTTTTTATGAACGGGATCTGTTTCATACCCGAAAAAATAATGGTCAAACGAACATTGATTCATTCCGGTAAAAAAGACAAAACCGTCATGCGGTTGACATTTGCCGGCCACAAAGGAGACCGCCTCCCGCCACTGCTCTTTCTGCCGTCTATGCCGACAATCCGTACAGGAAACCAGAAGCAGTGATATGATAATTGACCCACTGAGCGAGATTCCCAGCAGGGGTGAAATGAACGCTGATTTTGTTGAAGTATATCCATTGAAATTATCCGTCAGCGCACTAATCCCGACAGCAAGGCAGATATAGAGAGGGACGGTCAGGAAGACTAAAGCACGGGGAAGATAAAACGGGCTAATATAGGTGAGTATGGAACAGGTGACAAATGGTACGATCAATGCTCCATAGAGAAACTGACCTGCCAATGCCTGCTTTTTGCATTTAAAAAAACCTGCGGTCAGTAACAGGAAAAAAAACACACCTGCTATAAGTTTCGCTGGAACAGATATCTGAGCCTGGAAGAAAACCAGCCATTTGGCGAGTCCGAACATGGCGCGCGGCGACAGAACGTCCATCTGACGTTTGAGTGCGTACAGGTTGAAAAGATTGATGATCCACGGAACATATACCAGAAACAGCATGCCAAGAAGAACCGCCCTTCGTTTGTAATTTTTCCGTATATTCAGGCCGTAGGAAAAAAAAATCATGCAATAAAGAAAGGGAAGAATCAGGAATCCGCTGCTGCTGTGCATATAAGCGAAGGAAATAAATGCAGCAATCACAAGCACTCTATAGTTCCATCGAAAATCTCTGCTGATGCATTCAAACAACGCTATCAGACACAAGGTGAATGTCATTATCAGCAGAGAATGCATCCTGCATTCCTGCGAAAACCAGATCATGGTCGGCGACACAGCAGCGAACAGTGCGGATAAAACTGCAACGATCCGGTTTTGGCAACACCGTTTTGCAAGAAGGAAAATACCGGCAATCGTGACGACACCCGGCAGCACCGATGACATTCTGCACGAAAAATCTGAAAAACCGAAGAGTAAACCCCATACCCGCAAATACAGTACATGACCGGGAGGGTGACAATCCAGCCTGATTATATTGGTTAATATTTCTGTCATGGAATGATTCGCCGCCAGCTGAACAGTGAACGTTTCATCATGCCACATGGATTCGGCGCCAAGATTGATCAGCCTGATTACCAGCGCTAGGATGGATATCATCAGAATGAGAATGATATCGGAACGGAGCATTTTATGCGATACAGTCGAATTCATGTCTCCGGTCTACCGGTAAATGTTAAATATGGAATCATTTTCGTCCGGAAAGAAATGAAAAACCTTTCTGAGACTTTTACCTGCGGGTTTCAATGATCCGTCGTTGGAAACGGGACCTTGTTTCCGGAAGATGGTACACTGCCGGATATTCGGTATTCAACTATACATTTCGGGTCGGCTTCATCATTTCATTCCTTAATCGTTAAGTATACAGTGCTTTCTTCGCAGTTGTTCTATTTTATTCAAAACAAGTTGCCGACGGAGAAAACAGTTCGCTGTTCGAGGTAAAGTGCCGTGGGTTCTCCGCTTCGGAAAACCTCCGGTCGCGTTATCAGGCCCCCCCCCCGCTTCGGTGATTCCTGAATACCGATGCGATTAGGGATATTTTCCGATACCGGTGAATAGAAAGCATACCGGGGCCGGCATAAGAGGCAAAGCGTCGCTATCAGCGGAGTTCATGCAGTATATTCATGCAAACAGGCCAGAAACCGAAAAACTACTCGTTACTTGGAGTATGCCATGAAGATGTTTACCGCGCTTGCCATCCTGATTACCGTTTACAGTGGTACTCTTGCCGAGGTTAGTCCCCGCCACGTGGAAAATGAGGGCGGGTTTTCTTTCCGTGCACCGAAAGGGTGGATGTTCAGGGAGGTCCCCGGGATGAGGTACATGGTTGCGTTCGGGACCGCGGATAATAATTTCAACCCGAATATCAACGTGGTTGATGAGGCGTTTTCGGGATCGCTGTCGGAGTATGTTGATCAGAACATCGCGATAATGCGTCGGATGTTTCAGCAGTTCAAACTGCTCAGCAGGACCGGATTCTCCACTGATAGTAAACTGACAGGCGAATTCGTGACCATCAACGCATTGCAGCAACGCCGCCTCCTTAAACAGTACTTTTTCCTTGTTGAAGGAAGTCGCGGTAAAAAGCTCGTGATCACCTGTTCATGCCCGGCAGTGGCCAGCGAGCGGTTCGACAAAATATTTGAAGAGTGCCTAAAGACATTCGAAACGGAATGAAAAGGCTGCTCAATCAAAGCGAACTGAGCACAATGATAGCAAAACCCATAGCAGATCAGCAGGCGACCATGCAATTGACTTTTCCGACCTACCCGTTTACACCGATTCTTGGCTGGTCCATTTCCCGGTTCGAGCTGTTTGACAAGTGTAAACGGCAGTATTACTACACGTATTACAGCAAGTACGTAAAGGACGTTCCCTCTTATAAGATGAGTCAGCTTCGTGAAATGACCTCGATACCGCTGGAGACGGGAAACGTGGTACACGATGTGCTCGAGGCGTTTCTCAAACGGTTGCAGAAAAGCGACCGGGATATCGATGAGGAACGGTTCATCGGTTACGCACGTGATCTGGTGAAACGATACTTTTCGGAGAAAACCTTTATCGAGCAGTACTATCTGTATGATGAGCATTTCAGCCTCGAACGGGTATACGGAAAAGTGGAAACCTGCCTGCGTAATTTCATGAACAGCCCCAGCTACAACTGGATTTTCATGGCGGCGCTGCATGATCGCGGAAACTGGATTATCGAACCGACCGGTTACGGCGAGACCCGTCTTGACGATTTGAAGGTGTACTGCAAGATGGATTTTCTGCTGCCGGTGGATAACTGCGTATATATTCTCGACTGGAAAACAGGAAAACGTGACGAAGTGAAGCATTCACGGCAGCTTATCGGTTACAGCGCGGCGGCGAATGCACTGTTCGACATACCCTGGAACCGTATTTTTCCGCGTATCGTCTATCTCTATCCCGGGTTCGACGAGATGGAAATTGCCGTATCGGATGATGATCGTGAAAGGTTCTTCGGTCAGATCAAAGACGAGACCGAAGCGATGTACGCATTCTGCAGCGACGTCGAAAAAAATGTTCCCCTGCAGATTGATGCATTCCCGATGAGTCCGTCACCGTCGCTCTGCCGGCAATGCCGGTACCGTGAACTCTGTTTCCCGCAGTGGCGACAGGATGACGCCCAAAAAAAAGAAGGACCGGACGTGCAAAACATTCCCTTTCCGCAGGAGTAAATCATCGTTTCTGCAGAATCGCGACTGCCCGTGTGTCTATGGTAAATCCCGCCTGTTACTCCGGAGGCAGGTCGGACTGATTATATTCTTTGATAATCCGGACAAAGCGGTAAAGTGAACTCACGGTGCGTGCCGAAATCGGAAGCCAGTTGGGATTATTCACCGCTTCACCCAAAAAGGTGGTTTTCTTTATCCGGTCGGCAAGGTCCATGATCGCTTCGATCTGACCGATCGACAACGGAAGCGAAAGCCGGTTCTTACCGCGCTGTATTGTTCCATTGTATATATCCACCAGATCGATCATCTGCTGGGAGATCGGGAAATTGCCGACCAGATCAATTCTGAATCTGTTACGGCGCAAGACGATGCAGAAGATGTTGCAGAAGTCGTTCAGGTTGTCGTTGTCATCCTGATCATCAATCTGGATCGGGTATCCCTGCCCGATACGACGAGGGTAGTTGCCTGCCCGGCGGGTTTCATAGGTGTCAATAAGAAATTGTCTGAGTCGCGTTGACATTGAGGTTGACCGCTCTATTACGGGTTGTTGTACAACATGAACGCCATGATGCGTCTGTCCGGGTATGCCCGGTTACCGGTAAAATACTTTTTACGCCACGGGAAGTGGCTCAATTACCGATTTGAAGGTCTTCGGAGAGCGCTGTGTCGTCCGGAATCGTATAGGGAGCGTCCGTTCTGTTCACTATGGTGACGGCACCGGTAATTGAACAGCCGCTTCCGAAATACACGTCGCCCTCAACGGTAAACTTTCCGCAGTGTGTCAGAGATGGAATTCCCTTTCCGAATCGACGGTCTATCTGATCCACGGTTCCGAAATAGCGTGAGTCAAGTGTTATCTCCGGTGTTTTCTCCGGTGATCCGGAGAAGGGAACAATACGGAAATCGTCGGTGACCGAGTAGAAATCGGAGCGCAGGAGCAGCAGCTCTTCACATGTTTTCACCGGGAGAAAACGCGATCGGGGCACTGAAACCGCCGCGGCGGCCGGAAATACGGAGAGAGCCGATCCCATGGCGGATTCGAGCTGATACACCAGCGGGGAGTGGGGGGCAGTCGCATCAATGAATTTTTTATTGCAGAGCAGCGGCAACCGGAACGTACCTTCAGACGATGCAATCAGATTGTCAAGTGCGGCAAGGTCGATCCAGATGTTGTTGGTGTTGAAAAAACGGTGCCGGTAGATATCCTGAAAATACCGCTGATCGTTTTCGGGGCACTGGATTGATTCCCTCAGAATCAGATTGCCTCCCTTGAACCGCGCGATATGCCCTCCTTTGCGATCCATGGGTGTCCGGGCGGTCACTTCCATCAGAAAACCGGGAGATTCCTCCGAGAGATACCCGAGGAGTGCGGTATCCAGGGTGGCTCCCAGATTATCACTATTGGAAATGAAGGCGTACCGGAACTTGTGCTCCAGCAGAAGTTTCAGAAGACCGCTGTCTGTAAGCGCGGTATAGATATCTCCATGTCCGGGAGGGTTCCACTCATTACGGGGAGCATCAGGCCAGGTTACCGGGAGCATCGTTTCCGCATCTATCCGGGGAAATCTGTTCTGAAGAAAAGAACGGGGGAGCGAATCGGGCAGGTCGGAGTAGGTCTGTAATGCTTCCAGGGATTCTTTGTCGGTATTGTAGCTGTTCATCAGTATCAGTGGCGGTGTGGTACCGGTTTTCCGGGAGAAGCTGTCGAGCTGCCGGGCGGTGATGTCGAGAAAGTGCAGTCCGTTTTTCACCTCGATCAGAGATTTCGGTCCATTGCAGCCCATGGTGGTTCCGAGCCCGCCGTTTAATTTTATGACAACGGTATGGGGAAGGGCTTCTTCGCCATGCTTGCTGTATACGGAAAGATTATTCAGGGAACGCAATTCCTGAGGATGAAGCGGGGTAATCGCACTTTCCGGCACCAGCCCCTGTTTTCCTGAACGGAACTGCCGGTAGAATTCTGAAAAGGTGGCAATGACAAGGGATGATATATCTGCAGACTGAAGCTTTTTTATAAAATACTGCAGATCGGCTTCGATGGCGGGATTATTCGGGAGTGATCCAACGTCAGATGAAAATGTTTTTTTTATCATTTCTATAGATGAACAGTCGATACGAGAATTTATCACCGGCATTCAGGTTCGGAACAGTATCCGCATCAGGCATAAAAAGAACAGAATCGACCGCAACCGTTCGAACGGCTGGACTTTCGACACTAACGAATGACCGTGACGAAGTATCCCTTCTCCGGTGCCTGACTTGGGTAAAATGTACCGTTTCAATATAATTAATGGCCGAAATAATTCATAAGATGGTATTTTGTATTCTGATGACTCATTGCGGTGCAATGGAATGAATCAGACAGCTATAGAGTCGATGAAATTCCCTGTTCACGCTGAAGGAGTGTGTGTTATTATCGGAAATGACAACAATTGGTTTTCGGTGAAGAGAACACTGTTCCTGATACCGTTACTGGTCCTGATTCCGGTGTGCGGAGTCGCCGGCAGGGTGTACACCCTTGATCGACTCGTTGACGAGGCATTGAAAAATAGCATAGCTCTTCAGAGTGTCAGCCGGGAACTTGATCAGGCGGAATCGAAAATACAGGAGATATACGCCGGGTTGTTTCCTCAGATCACTGCTTCGGTCGATGTCGGCCATACGTTCGCGTATTATCTTCCATTCGTCGTGAATACCGATCCCGGCGGCGCTTCGGTATCGCGGGCGGAGGGGGGCGCTCCGGACGGCGGTATACTTTCCAAACGGGACGCAGTCATCATGCAGCAGGCGATGCTGTCGGACAACCTGTTCAGTATACCGTCGAACAGTGCAATTGCTTCGCTTTCACTCAAGCAACCTATTTTTCTGCAGGGGAAAATGATCAGCTCGATCCGGATTGCCCGTGCCCGGCAGCGGATACTGCTCTGCAGCTACGAGGAAACGCGTAACCAGGTGAAAGCCGAAACGGTCAAACGGTTTTACGGTATGCTTCTCGAACAGAAACGGCTCACTATCAGTAAAGAGCATCTCACGCTCGCTCTGGAAGCACACCGGCTGTCGACGGTCAATTTTTCGCTGGGAAGGGCACGGGAACTCGATACGCTCAACTCATTGCTACAGCTCAAACAGGCACAGATCGATGAAAAAAAGGCTGAAAGTGAGCGACGGACCTCGGGGGAATCGCTTATCACTCACTGCGGTATCGCCGAAAATCCGGCAGATTTCTGGGTGGACGGCGAATTTCCCGAACCAGTTTTCATCATTACGATCAATGAGGCGGTTGAGGAACTGCATCGCGGGAACCACCGGATAATACAGTTGAAGGGGAAGGAAATCATACAGAGAGAACAGGTGCGTCTCGCGAAGGCGGACTACCTTCCAACGGTATTCGGCGGAGCCACCCTGGGTAGAATCGGTCGTTTTTCAGAGCTGGACCAGGTTGACGATATCTACTGGGGAGATGATCAGAAAATCTTCATGTCGCTTTCGTGGACACTCTTTTCGGGGCTCTCCCGTCAACATGTCGTCCGTCAGAGGATTGCGGAACAGAATATCGCACTGCTGGCTCAGCAGCGGACGGTCGATTCCCTGGAACTGGCGACCCGCACTTCCTGGGAACAGACGACCATGCTCCTCGAACGTCTTTCCGAATGGAAAACGGTGGTCACCATCGCAGAAAAGAGTCACGATGTCGCGAAAATCGCCTATGAGGCGGGAACGGGGACGATGTTCGATCTTCAGAATGCACAGCTTGAACTGAATAAGAAACGGCTCGCTTTCAACGAGGCGCTCTATACCTATCATGTCGCGGTCACCGATTTTAAAAAGCTCATCGGATTGATGTAGACCTTTGCCGGTCCGGTTTGAAAAACAGCAGCAGGATGAGAAAGCCTGCAATGGAAAACAGCAGTGGAACGAACCAGAACTGTTCGAACCGGATTTCACCGGTACCGGGCAGAGTCGCCAGTTCAGCGACGAATCCGGAAAGAATGTTGCCTGCCAGCGTGCTCACCCCTCCCACGAACAGTGCGAAGTACTGGTGGGCCCCCGAGCGGTTTTCGGGGGTACAACGGCTATCGAGGAAAATGGATGCGGTGACGAAAATGAATGTGTAGGTCAATCCATGGATACCGATACTGCTGTAAAGTACCATTCCCTTTACCTTCAGCATGAACAGTATAAAACGGATTATTTCCAGCAGAACTCCCAGAAGCAGCACTTTTTTATTCCCGAAACGGAGGATCGCGGCACCGAGAAGTGCCATTCCGAGGATTTCCGGAAACTGACCGATACTCAGAACCGGTAGAATGTTATTCTCCCGATACCCGAGTGATTGTAGATAGGGAGCACCTCCGAACATGTACATCCGGTCGGCGATTGCAATGAGCCCCGTGAAGATACAGAGGACAAGTACCGGTTTCCGGAGAATAACGGCAAGCGATTCACGGGGAAGCAGGGTAGGCGGCCGATCGATACGGGGAGCCCCGCGCGGAATGAACAACGCGAACAGGGTGAGTACAAGCGAGGAATACACCCCGAGCTGCAACGCCAGCTCAAGGTTTTCCGTACTGTCGTATTGCCGCCATAGGCAAAGGAGGCGGTAGATCCATGCCGCGGCGATCCAGCCGATTGTTCCCCAGAGCCGGATACCTCCGAATGTCTTCACCGCCTCCGGAGCGTGATGAAACGTGATGGCGGTAGTCAGGGCAGTGGTGGGACCGATGAGCAGCCAGTAGGAGAGGTGGCAGATAAATACAGGCAGGAAGTCGGTCTGTGTCGAAAGAATGTACAGTATCAGCGCACCTGCAGCATGCGTGAATGAAAGCAGTCGTTCCGCACTGATATACCGGTCGGCTATCAGTGCGCCGATGAACGGGGAGGCAAGGGTTGAGAGCGCGCTGCCGGCGAGAATGTACCCGATCTGAAGACCTGAAAACCCGCATTTTATCTTAAGGTAGAGACTGATGATCGGCATCGTGCTGCCAAGCACCAGAAATTGCAGAAACATCATCACCGAGAGACGGATTACCGGCGGTCCGCCGGAAGTTCGTAACGATGGCATGGATTACCTCCTGTCGCGTCGGGTAGGAATACTACGAGACTTGAGCAGAAGATGGAAGGTGATGCGGTTTGACACTATAGTCATCGGGCGGCATTGTAAAAGGGTGCATTTTTTTGAGCTGAAAATATGATTCGCCCCCGGTTGATATCTACACTTTTACGGAATGGCAGGTTGCTTCACCATATTTTTTGGTTTTGGGTTTATATTGAAAATGAGGGGCATGTTTGAAAGCTGCCCTTCCGGTATTTTTCCCGACCTGTGGTCTGGAATTTCAATACGGAGTATTTTTCCCCGGAAGAACAGAGTGGATGGCATTGAAAGATGTTTTATTCAGCGGGTATTTTGTAACGCTACACCATTCCCGATTTCCCTCGCGAGTTTCGCCACGAGGCGGCTGACGGCCCGTTCCACCGGCGGACTCAGACCGGTTTCGAGTCGTTGCGGCGGATCAATGGTGATACAGCGGACCTCCCACTCGGGAAAGGGGCGACAGATGTCCAGTCGTTCGAGTGTCCGCATCACGGTGCATATATCAAGCTGATGGAGGGAGGGTGCATTTACCGGAGCGTGAGGTCCGGTAATGGTGAGGAGCTTTCCCGGGGAATCACCTGCCGCCGCATCGAGGAACAGAAAACGGTGGTCCGGCGAGAGCATATCGGATACTGCATACAGGTCACCACAGAGTACACTGAAGGTAAGCCCAAAGGCAGCCGCGTGGTCGCCGAAGTGTTCACGGAGTCTTTCAAGCGCTTTGATGCCGGCACCGTCGTCACCGGCGAGCGTATTACCGATTCCTATGATCCACAGCGGCGGTTTCTGGGATGAAGCCATTCGCATCGGATGGCGCCGTCTAACCGTAGAGTTTCACTGAATAACTGCACCGGACGTTATCCGGGGTCGAGGCGATAAGGCGCGGACGTTTTCCGCTGATTTTGGAAAAATATCCGGCAAGATAATTGTAGAACAGTACGCAGATGTCTCCTCCCGGTTCGATGCCTTCCTGAATGCAAAGATCCCGGACATAACAGGTGCCTACCGAAAGCGTCAGGGCGTCACCATCAACGGTAAATGAAAGTTCCCACGCGGGGGCAAGAGTTTTCGTCACATGTTCACAAGCCTCTTCAAGAGTCCGGATCGGCTGATACCTGGGCAGTTGCGCGGCGAGAGACATGCCGGCCATGGTACCGACCGAGGGGAGACTCTGACCGAGCGTCTGTTTGAGTACTGATGCCACCGAAAGCAACCTGACGCCAAGGTCACGTATCGCTTCATTGAGCATTTTCGCATTGTTCGGAATATTGAGCGCATGCGGCGGCGTTCCTGATTTCGCCGCGAGATCGAGTGCATACCGGTCGTGGTGGTAACTTGCGGAGAGCGGCAGCTTCTCGTGGCTGATGGCGGTGGCCGGACAGATTTCGCTGCAGCTCAGACAACCGAAGCATTCCGCCGCATCGGCAACCGAGGGAAGGTGATCGGTTTCCGACCATTCGAAGACTTTCGTCGGACATACCTCGACACAGAACGAACAACCGACGCAGGCTTTTTTGTCAACTGAAAGTGCAATCGCGTTCATGAGTTCTCTCCACGGGTGATGGTGCCGACCGCGACACCGTTACGGTACAGGTCAATCCGCAGTGCCATGCGTCCCGCGACATGCGTGGCACAGGACAGGCACGGATCGAAACAGCGGACGGCGAATTCCATCGCATTGAAAAGCGCCGCATCATCACCGTCGAGTTTTGTCTTCCGCGCCAGTGCGGTGATGGTCGCGTCGATGGCGTCGTAATTATTCTGTGTCGCGACGATCAGATTCGCGGAAACGATACGGCTCTGT
>JAFGHA010000214.1 GCA_016930275.1 Chitinispirillaceae bacterium | reverse complement strand
GGCTCCGGGGGAATGTTCGTCCAGTCGGAAAAGTTTGTTGCAAACCACCGCGGTAAATTGAACGACATTTCCATTTATGGGCAGGAAAGCAACCAGACGACCTGGCGTTTGGCAAAAATGAATCTGGCAATTCGTGGGATTGATAGCTCACAAGTAAAATGGAATAATGAAGGCTCTTTCTTAAATGATGCGCATAAAGATTTGAAGGCCGATTTCGTTATTGCCAATCCGCCATTCAATGACAGCGACTGGAGCGGGGATTTGTTACGAAAAGACGGGCGGTGGAAATATGGCGTACCGTCATCGGGCAATGCAAATTATGCCTGGATACAACACTTCCTTTATCATTTGAGTCCGAGCGGAATTGCCGGATTTGTGCTGGCGAAAGGTTCGTTGACTTCAAAGACATCAGGCGAAGGCGATATAAGAAAAGCCTTGGTTGAAGCTCGGTTAGTTGACTGCATAATAAATCTTCGCGCAAAGTTGTTTTTGAATACTCAAATTCCTGCTTGTTTGTGGTTTTTAAGCAGAAACAAAGCTAACGGTGGATATCGAAACCGCACTGATGAAATACTTTTTATAGATGCGCGGAACGAAGGGCATCTTATAAATCGCAGGACAAAAGAGCTTTCGGGAGAAGATGTTCAAAAGATTGCAGGGACGTATCACGAATGACGGAAAGCCAAAGGCAAGTACGAGGATATCAAAGGATTCTGCAATTCTCCGACGGTCAAGCGTGTGAAGGAACTGGATTATGTCCTCACACCGGGAAGATATGTAGGGCTGCCGGAAGATGAGATGCCGATATTCTATCGGGAGATGCATATCGGCACACGCCGGGTTGATTTCTTTGTTGAAGGCGCCGTCATGGTCGAGCTTAAGGCCATCGAAAAACTTGAGGATGTCCACAAAGCCCAGGCAATCAATTACTATGAAGCTTACAACATATCTGATGGCCTGCTCATCAATTTCGGTTCAAAAAGTCTGGAATTCAAGCGTGTTTACAATAAGAATCTCATTTCTCCCAATCCTGTCCATCCTGAAATCTCGTTATCTGACCCTGAGAATGGCAGCTCCGGGCTTTCCAGTCCTGTCTATCTTGTAATCTCGTCATCGTGTTCAGACAATGGGGGAAGCAATGAATAATCTCCCTCCCTCTTCCACTTCCAATTTCCTCCTCTACACTGCCTCATCCGGCAAGGTAAAAGTCGAAGTCTTTGTTCAGGAAGAAACCGTCTGGCTCACCCAGAAAACCCTTGCTGAACTTTTCAGTAAAGAACGCAGCGTCATCACCAAGCACCTCAAGAACATTTTTGAAACCGGGGAGTTAGACGAAAAAAGCAATGTGCAAAAAATGCACATTAGTGGCTCCGATAAACCGGTATGTTACTACAATCTCGATGTCATTATCGCTGTCGGCTACCGGGTGAACTCCTTTCAGGCGACTCAACAATGACCGTCCGTGTAACTGCGCTTACCGGATTGACCTCAACGTCGGTGGCTGCGAGCGGTAATGTCATTACCTTGTCGTGATATCAGAATTCCGGTGCGGATCTTGACAGGCTCAATTTCGAAGCGCAGGTACTGGTGAAAGCCCATGGCGGCTCGGCAGCTGCGCAGGGTGCGACCATCACGGTGACCGGTGCGGATTCGGTCGATGTGATCATTGCGGCCGCAACCGATTTTCTGCAATCGGCTGCAGACAACTGGCGTGGTCCTTTACCACATGCGACGGTGAGTTCCCGGATTGCTGCGGTGTCGGCGAAAAGCTACGCTTCGCTGAGGTCTGCGCATATCGCCGACTACCAGAAGCTTTTCAACCGTTTTTCCCTCGATCTGGGTGATAGTATCAATAACGGCAGGGCGACCGATGTCCGCAGTTCCGCCTATGCAATAGATGCGGGAAACGACAAGGGGCTCGAGGTTCTCTTTACACAGTACGGTCGGTATCTCATCATCGCTTCCTCGCGAAATTCCCTTTCTGCCAATCTCCAGGGTTTGTGGAACGACGCTCTCTCGCCTCCCTGGCGCAGTGACTACCATTCCGACATCAATGTCACGATGAACTACTCGCATGTCGAACCGCTCAACCTGACCGAATGCCTGTCTACATTCGTCAATTTTGTCGATGCGCAGCGCCCTGTCCGCCGCGCGCGTACCGCGGCAAAATACCCCGGTACGCGCGGTTGGACGGTGCAGACCGAAACAAATCCCATGGGTGGCAACTCCTGGGAGTGGAACAATCCGGGAAGCGCATGGTACTGTAACCTTCTCTGGGACCATTTTCTCTTTACCCAGGATACCGTGTATCTGCAAACCCGTGCGCTGCCGATCATGAAGGAGGTCTGCCGGTTCTGGCAGGATCATCTGGTCACCTCAAAGAGTGGCGTAACAAGCGGCAAGCTGGTAACGCCGGACGGCTGGTCCCCGGAAAACGGCCCGAACGACAACATGTTGTACCGTGAGGCGGGCACGGCTTACGATCAGCAACTCATCTGGGATCTCTTTACGAACTGCTGCGCTGCCGAAGGTATCTGCGGTTCAGATCCGGCCTATGGCAAGACGGTTGACAGCCTGCTTTCACTTCTCGATAACGGTCTGCATACCGGTCCGGCCGGCGATCTGCTCGAATGGCCGAGCGGAGCGGTCGGCGAGTCTGTACACCGTCATCTGTCCCACCTCGTCTGCCTGTATCCGGGCAATCAGGTGTCACCCTATGTCAATGCAACCAGCGCCGATGCAGCACGCCTGGCGCTGGTCAACCGGGGCGACGGCTCTACGGGCTGGAGCTGCGCGTGGCGTGCCGACTGCTGGGCACGGCTCCTCGATGGCGCAAAAGCATACCATCAGCTCGGTCTGCAGATCAGGAATTACACGTACGGAAATCTGCTTGATAACTGCAACGACGTTTTTCAGATTGACGGCAATTGCGGTGGCCCTTCCGCGGTGGCCGAAATGCTGCTGCAATCGCATGCGGGCGAGATCTCCTTTCTGCCCGCCCTTCCGCCCGCCTGGCCGGTCGGATCGGTACGTGGCCTGTGCGCACGGGGGGCATTCGACATTGATTTTTCATGGAGCGGTTCAAAACTCGTTTCGGCATCCATCGTTTCCAAAAAGGGAAACCGCTGTGTTCTCCGCGGAACCGGCTACTACGTTTACGATCAGGCAATGAACGCAGTGACCTGCTCAACGGGCACGAACCGGGCGAGCTTCGCCACGACTGCAGGGTCGCGCTATACGGTCGCTCTGACACCAGCCGCGACAACGGCAGGTGTCGGTGTACGGCACCCCGGTCGGGTATACCGGTGTACCGGTATCGCCGACAACACCGCGGGGAAGGTTCGAAACATGAGGATCGTTCCTTCGGGAGCCGTTGACGGTGTGGCCCGTTTGACAATATCGGTGTACGCTATCGACGGTTGTCGGGTAGCGAAAATAGCGAATGCGTCGGTTGCAGGAGGAATCGTTTACTTCGGCAGTACCGGTCAGCGTCTGCAGCTGACGCACGGAACGTATGCAATGCTGCTGCGTTTTAACGGCAGACAGCTTCCGGGAAACATGATCGTTCGATAACGAATTCCGGTACCGGGGGGATTGGTGTCGTAAAAAATATATGCATTGTGTCAATTTTAAAGGTACATTATGAGTGAGAGAAAAGAGTTACTGTACTAACCTGAAAGATCTTTAAACGAGTGTTATAGGTAACTACTACTTGTCAGGCTACAGCAAATGGTTTCGAGACTGACTGGTGTAGGTGAGTTAACCGCTTAAAAATCGTATGAAAATCAACCCATATTTCGAATCCTTGTATCGTACCATACTCCATACGCTTAAGAATGTCTATACCGCACACGAATGTACCAGGTGAAATTTCTGACAAAATTCAACCAAAGGCGGTAGGCAAAAAATAAACGACAGAAATTCAATTTATAAAACATTATACCCAGGAGGGGAATATGCTCACTCTGCCGAAAGTTTCGTCTGTCTTCAAACTGTGCTCCTTTTTTTTCCTGTTTTCTTGGAATAACACGGTACGGGCGGCTCCAGTCAACGTTGATTTCTCGAAAACACATCAGGAAATCGACGGCTTTGGCGGGAGCAGTGCGTGGTCAGGGAAACTAACAGATGCAATGATGGACGGTCTTTACAAAAATGGTCCCACTCAGGTTGGTTTC
>JAFGHA010000213.1 GCA_016930275.1 Chitinispirillaceae bacterium | reverse complement strand
TTATTAACTGTCTCATAATAGAAAACATGAAAATACCGGAAAACCCCAATAAAAAGATACTTTTTAAGTGCAGACAATTATGAGACCGTTAATAATCAGAAAATGCATCTTCGAATGTAATAGGTGAGGAAGGTGGATAGGTTTGAAAACAGATAGATGTCAATAATTGATCCGTAAAATCATACGCAATGGAATACATCATCACCGTATAAGGTGCCCACGGCGGATCACCTTCACGCGCGTCAAGAGCGATGATGCCCTCATATGGTTCTGAAGTAAAGGTCCGTTCCAGTATTTCCACTGAGGAGTCCGGCCGCACCTTCACCGTCCATAAACATCTGTATTCCTTCAAGTAGCCAACAATCGTACCATTGCTATAATGGTTATAATCGTAAATACTTTTTTCTACTTTTACATCCAAAGGAATCTCATTTCCTGTCGGATACGTTTCGTACTTTATAACAATATCCGCTTTTGTCACATCTTCCTCCATAATAAATTCATCAACCAATCCCCAACCAATCTCAGAGGAAAAAGAGTGGCTTAACCATTCTATTATGCGATAGCGGCGATATTCTTCACCTTTTAAACTAAATGTTCTACCAACTCCGATTACCTTGTCACTTGCTCCCATATCTTTGAGATTACCATGATCACCCTGCCCATCCCCTGAATTATCCATGCCGCCGTTGTCATCAATTTCTTTATCTGCATTTGTAGCAACATCTGAAATAAAACATATACTCAGACTTCGTTCTGATTCACTATTGTAACCTCCGGTTTTCCAAATTCGCTTCACAAGGCTAACTAATACATTTAATAACTCCTCATCACTTGAGTCTTGAGCTGCGAGATATGTCATTTTATCAATAGCACCCTGATAACAGCTATCTATACGCCTTTCAGCTTCGGTTCTGTGACGCGTATTCTTCGGATTTGAAAGGTAGATACGTAAATCGGAAACCAGTTCCCACATTTTGACATTTTTATATTCATTATCATCCCGTAATTTATCCCGCTGTTCTATCGCTTTGGCATTCCTTGCACGCCACTTTTCCCGAAGTTCATCCATACTGCATCCACTTATTACCGTTAAAAACAGTATATAGAGTAGTAGTGTATTAAAATTCATATTCATTACTCCTCAATCAGATGGAAAAACAACAAGAGGCCAACAACCCCGCAGATGGTAAGCGGAACGAAATACCACCATTACAGGACTTTATTAATATAATTGCGGTCCCGCAACCGTAGAAGTCTAAATATCCCTTTCCTGAAAACATCACTGTTTAAGACAACCGCACAATGAACATCCCCCTACTCCTTGCAGCGCCTCAATTTTTGAAATACCAGCCTTAAATCAGCAATCAGCACCGCGTTTCAGGAAATTCCTGCATCTTCACAGGTTTCCCCCGGGAACTCTATACGGGCATATATAGCAATAAAAGCCGCTGTAGTCGTCTTAAAAATTTTCCGGGAATCACTTTGCAACCGTTACAATCTGGTGCGGAATGCCCGCTCCTGTGTATATTAAATTTGGAGAAATTGATTTTAGTGAAATGCAGAAATGGAGAAATGAAGCACGCTTCTCAAGTACACCGGAACGGGCTGCCGATACCGCGAGATTATAAGAAACTCAAAACTGATCTTTTCCCGTTGTTCCGGGATCGGGATCATCAGACCGCCAGCTTGCCGGATCGTCGCCGAACGTGTTGCGCGAACGGTGAATCGATATTCCGGGACCATTGGTATCATAAAGCCATGTCAACCCGCCATACATGATTCCGTCAACATACAGGTAGGGAACTGTTGGAACCGTCGAAACCAGACTGTCTTCAATATACGGTTCTCCAGGTTTCTGCAGCGTGACTGAAAATTCTTCTTTGGGAAGAGTCGTACTCATTAAAAACATCTGCACATCATCATCCACCTCATACCTGCTGCGGAATTCTTCTTCGGTGAGCGAATCGGAAGCGATAATGACCGACTCCCCGGACTTTATCGACGTACCTTCGGGAAACGAAAAACCGATACCGTCGATTTTCCAGGTGTTCTCCGGATGATCGGGATCGTATAACCGTACCTGCTGCAGATCGATATTGGTGATTTCCAGATAATCCGAGCGGTTACCGGATGATTGGAACATGATTTCGCTGATGATGAGCGGACCGATCAGCGGCCCCTCATTTTTTTCACCGAGTGTGATCGCCCGTTGCGGTACGAAGACCTCTTTACCTTTTGAAGTTATGTATCTGCCGATCGACCGGTCAGGTTCAAGAGGGCCGAAACTGAACCCGTGACAGTAACCGCCGTCACACCCGTCGGCAGTCGCCATGACGTAGACGTCATCACCGTGGGAACTCAGCGAAAACGGCTTGAGAGCCGATGCTCCGGCATTATTGAAATCGTCTTCGGTAAAGTAATGATACCCGCCTGCGGGTAGTACCGTTCCCGTCGGAATGACAAACCGCATCGGATCGGATGCACGGTCGGTGAGGAACCAGCCGCCGATATCGACAGGATCATCACCCGGGTTGAAAAGTTCAATCGCGTCGCCACCGACGGCATTCGACACGACTTCATTGACTATCACGATTCCGGGATCGTCGGCGAAGGGCGATCCGTTCACCGCGAACGACTGGCGCCACAACTCCGGATAATTCTGATTCTCGGGAGGATTCGTGCTGACGGGAACCAGCGAGTAGCCGTCGCCGTCGGGAGCTTCCGGCCAGGGGATACGGTCCAGGTAGGAAAGCGTCATCAGGACTTTCGCCGATGCCGGTATCCTGATGATCAGCATCTCGCCGCTGTTGCCGAGTTTTCCCGTGTAAACCCCATCCGGTTCCCTGCCGTACCGCTCCAGAAAGCCGTTCCTGCTGGAAGCGATCACGAAAAAGGCGCCGGCATCGAGTGTCGCATCTTCATCAAATGTACAGGTGATTCCGCTGGTAAAAGCGATCTCTCCCAACGGCAGTTCTTTTGTACCGGTATTTTTAAGTTCGATGAATTCAAGACTGTCACCGCCCAATGAATCGGGATCGAGCGGGTGGTAATGAATTTCGGTAATCCGCAGATTGTACAAAGCCAGATCAACCGCTTCGGGGATATCGTCGGCACCCGGAGAACCGTGTGTTTTCACCGAACAACGCCACGGCCCGGTCGGATTGCGGGGCGGAGAAGTTTCAACCGGTACCAGTGAATACCCCTGTCCGTCGGCCTCCTCAGGCCAGTCGCCGCTATCAGCGTACATCTGCATCAGGACTTCCTGCTCCGTGTAGTCATCGGTCAGAACTATCGTATCTTCGTTGTTACCGAGTCTGCCCGTAAAGATTCCATCGGGAGCGAATCCATACCGCTTCCTGAATCCGTCCCGACTCGAAGCGATCACATAAAACCCCCCGGCATCCGCGTGTGCCCCCCGCGGAAACACAAAGGAAATACCATCGGTAAACGAACAGGTACTCAGGTCAACCGTTTTACTGCCGGTATTCTTGAGTTCAATGAACTCCAGACTGTCACCGGGAAACCCGTCGGAAGGAAGCGGGTGGTAGTGAATTTCGGTTATCCGCAGATTGAAAAGCTCCGGGTCGATTTCACCCGAATACCGGTAACATGCTGTTGCAGAAAGGAGCAGACAGGTCAACCCGGTCGTTATTTTGTATAGAGCATGATGCATAGTTTACGATCCTGATGGTATATCCGGCAGTACCTGACTTGTCTTATTCCCGCTTCATCCGAAGATCAATCAGGACGCCCCCTCCCCTTTTCTCCCTGCAACATCCCCCGTAGAGGTGATTGTGTCAAGACTTCATAATAGTTATGATCAGTGCCGCCGGGCACTCCCTTCTCCGGCGGACAGAACCGGAGCAGGAGGTGTCCCGTGTACACATTGACAACCTGTTTTTTCCGTATCGTTTCCCCGCTCTTTTCGGGAGAGAGGGGAAAGGTTCAATCGCCCTCCACTGCACCCGGCGACGGTACTCCCGCCACCCAGTTTTCCGGTTCATCACCGAATTCCGTGAGCGATATGCGATGGAGCGACAATCCGGCTCCGTCGGCGGAAGAGGGCCACGGACTGTCGTCGGAATATTTCACTGCGTCAAACAGCATATGGGGATACGCCAGTGAATCAACCGAAACGGTACTGTCGACCACGTAGGGATCTTCCGGTTTGAGCAATTCGATACGCTCCTCGCTGTTTTTGAGCCCGCCGGTCATTGCGAACACCTGAACATCTTCGTTTAATCCGTAGCGGTTGCGGAAGGATACCTCGTCAAGAGAATCGGATGCAATCACCACCGATTCACCCGCCTTGATGGTTGCACCGGCGGGAAACGTAAAAGCGACACCAGCAATTTTCCAGGTATGGTCGGGCACCTCGGGGTGTGAAAGCGCCACCTCGGCAGAGGAGATGTTGGTGATCTCGAGGTAATCGCCTGCATTGTCCACTGAGTGGTACATGATCTCGCTGATTACGAGCGGTCCCACCAGAGGGCCGTCGTTCGCTTCTCCGAGGGTGATATTTTTCTGGGCGACGAACACTTCCTTGCCCTGCGAGTTGACATGCCGACCCACGGAAACACCGTTTTCAAGCTCGCCGAACTCGACGCCGTGACAGTACCCGAACCCGCACCCGCGCTCATCGGCGACCAGCCATGCCTCTTCACCATGAGAATTGAAGGTGAAGCAGGATGCCGAATCAGGATTGGCGTTGAAATCGCTTTCATCGAATGTGATATACTCGCCGGCGGGAATTCTGGTACCGTCCGGAATCTTGAATTTAATGGGGTTGTTGCTGTCATCGGAAAGATACCATCCCCCCACGTCAACCTCGTCGTCACCCGGATTGAACAGTTCGATCGCATCGGTTTGCGGTTCATCGGTATGCGTCAGCACCTCGGTAATAATGGCGATACCCTGATCGTCGGCTCCCGGCGAACCGTCAAAGGCAGTCGATTGCCGCCAGAGGATCGCACTATTCTGATCCCGTTCCGGATTTTTACTGACCGGCACAAGGGAGTACCCCATGCCGTCGGCAGCATCCGGCCACGCTCCGCCGTTATTGTACTCGACCTCGACGATAGCGGTATCCGCTGCAATGTCGAAAAGGGTAATCATCTCACCGCTGTTGCTCAATTTCCCGGTATATTCACCGACAGGAGCAACCGACGGGAATCGTTCTTCAAACTTCGACAGATTTGAGACCAGTACAAGGAACTCCCCCGCTCCGATCTCATCGTCGTCACTGAACAGGTATTCAACACCGCCCCTGAGCATCACCGTCCCGAGACTTACCGTACGGCTTCCGGTATTTTTTATCTCGATGAATTCAAGACTGTCGCTGTCAAGTGGATCGGCGGTCAGCGGATTGTAGTGAATTTCGGTAATGCGCAGATCAAATACCGTGGAATCGACGGCAAGTGCGACATCGTCGGCTCCCGGAGATCCTCCCGGACTCCCCGACCGTTTCCAGTAAGCCGCTCCGATCGAATCCTTCGGCGGATCGGTCTCGGTGCTTACCAGTGAATACCCTTCTCCGTCGGCCGCTTCCGGCCACGCGCCGGTATCGGCATACATCTGATTGACCACCACTTCGTTGAACTCGACATCCTTGATGGTGACGAATTCGCCACTATTGCTTAACACACCGGTATACACGCCGTCGGGGTCGAAACCATACGCTTCCTCAAACTTCGAGGCACTGATCGCAATAACATAAAATTTCCCCGCCGCAAGGGTCGCATCCGCGGGAAACTGATACGTCACCCCGTCGGTTATTTCAAGTGAACCGAGATCCAGATCCGTATCGCCGACATTCTTGAGTTCAAGAAACTCAAGGCTGTCGCCGGGAATACCCTGCAGGTCTGCCGGATTGTAGTTGATTTCCGTCAACCTGAGATTGTACAGATTCTTGTCGAATGTCTCTTCGGTTTCCGTCGGTTTGTCAACGCACCCCGTCAACAATCCGATCGTACCGCACAACAGCAGTTTCCAGGCCAGTTTTCCCGGCAGCCGAACCTTTTTCATACCTTCTCCTTGTTCTATAGAGCATCAAGCTGATCATCATGCAGCATTGTTTTTACCGCTGGATCAAATTCCGTGTAATGTGTCAGATTCTGTCGTATTCCCATCATGTATTTGGAAAATCCCCTGCGCTGCAGCTCAAAGGTCCGTATGCAGTCAACCATCCAGAGCGGAACATACGAGGTGTAGCATTTGAGCTCCAGTATCACACTGGTATCCCGGTCGAAAAGCGTCTGCACATCGCTGTACTGCATCTCCTCCTCGTGGGGCAGCGGGTCATACCCGGTCTGTTTCATCGATTGCAACCGTAGGTCAAACGTCACGCGCGCATACTCCTCCACGTCGGAAATGTACGCCTTGCGCTTGTATTGAATAAGGACCTTGGGCTCCGCATTGTAGATATGGTGCAGTTTGTAAAAGAGCAGTCTGCTTTTCTGTTCTTTCTCATTTTTGGCATGATGGTGCAGCAATTCCGGGGTATCGAGCAGGTGCTCGAGGTGTTCGGTATGCACCTTTGCCCGGTACTTGCGCATGATATCACCGCGTTTGTGCTTGATCTCCAGAAACCACGGGAGCACCGGCTGCTCGCCGTAGGTCCGTACCCGCATATTGAAACGGTTGTCGGCTTTCTGAAGACGGAGCCGGAGAAACAGATAATCGGGGGTATCAAAATAGAGACTGTTGATCGTGTAATAGAGGTCGGGCGATTTTTCGGAATAGACATCAAGGGTGCAGTACGGTTCAATAAACCGGGAAATATCGTCAACCATCGAAAACGGAATGGTGTACTTTGCCTCGTACCGTTCCAGTACCGGTGGTATGGCATCCTGCTTTTTTTTGTGATGAACCGCCGGTGCGGTTACCGTCGCCTGAGTCACGGTTGAATCACCTCACATTGAGCGGAAAGAAAATTGCGCAGCGGTGTATGAGAGAGTTGACCGGTGACATCGAGTATGTACACGAAATTGCGGAGAATACTGTAATATACCATTGACTTCTCGACTCTGTTCTTGATGAGATTTTCCTTGATGGAGAGCAGTACCAGCGGATCAACACCACTCATCTGCTGATATTTCTTGAGCGAGGCTTCGGCGTCGACTTCCGTTTCACGCGCGGTGAGAAATTCGTACTGTCTGATGAGCGCCCGGATGTCCGATTCGTCTTTTTTCATTTTCGCCTGCAACTCACGACGAAGCTGATCATACTCTTCCCTATCCTTGAGAAAATCGATCTGCCGCCGGGCGATATCCTGCTGGTCGGCTGAAAGTCCGGGGATTTTTATTCCCACTTCAAAAACAAAGGCATTGCGTGTATCTCCCAGCTTGTCGTTTCGTTCCTTTTTCGTGAGTTCCTTCACCATATTAGGATGGTCGTAGGAAAGCTCGAAAAAACTGACGAGCTTGCGGTTCTGTGCCATTTCCAGACGGTAGCGCTCCTCGGCGAGTTCAAAGCGGCTTTTCAGATACCGTAGCCGCAGGTTGTTGCCGTTGAGAATGAATTCCGTACTATCAATATGTGCCTTTACGTCAGCGATCGAAATAAATTCCGTCCCGTCAAAACCGGTAAACGACGAATCACCAATGATCGCCGCGACAGCCGAGCACATCACCTCGAGCTCCTGTTCCTCCTCCATTAGATTCACCGTCAATTTGGAAAGTTCCTTCTCGGCCTTGATGAGATCGTTGAGATCAAAATCGGTGCTGGTCTTGAGTTGATCCATTACCTTTATACGATCTTCGTAAAGCGTGATCAGTTCATTGTAGGACTGTATGATCATGGTGCGTTCAAGCTGATCGATTACCGTCAGATACCGTTCTGTCACCTGCTCGTTGAACATGGTACCGGTGAGTTCCTCCTCGAATACCGCCTGGGCATCATGATATGATTTCAGTGCCCGGGTCTCCCCCAGTCCGCGCGGTTTCAACCGCAGGCTGTAGCGCAAACCCGCAACATCATCGGGAAGCGTGGCAAAATAGTCACCTTTTCGCACCCTGATCTCGGCATCGTTAATCACCGGCATGGTGAACGAATTTTTCCGGACCACCGGAGCGTGCGTTCGCTGTGCGATCAGCTGTGAATCGGTGCTGCTCGAAAGAATGAACCGTGCTACGGACCCCTGTTGCGCGGTGATGCCGGTAACCGTCAGGAGTACGGTAACTATCGGGAGAATGATCCGCATCATGGAGAAACCTTTGCTGTCATAAATTGCGATGCATTTTTGGAACCGTTATCAAAAACAATATAGAACAGACCATTGCCGGGGGTATAGGCGAGTCCCTCCGGTTTACGATCAGGGAATCTTCCGAGTATTTGCAGTGTTCCGGTTTCCGGATGAAAGGTCCAGAACAGTCCGATATCGGTAGCCACTCCGGAACTGCTCTGCACGCCGGTCGAGAGACCAAAAAGCCGGTTTTCGACAAAACAGAGATCGGAAATACCACAGAACGTACCGGTTGTGGTGTCAACAATCGGAAAACGGTACCCTATCCGGATCTGCTCCGCCGAAAGTTTTTTTGCGGCGAACATCGCATCGGGATCGGAAATACTCAGGATGAGCGCATCATTGCCGATACGAGGATTTTTAAAGCCGAGCAACAGGCAGTCCTCATGCCAGACCAACCCTTCGATATCGATTTCCTGCTTATGCACCCCGAGCAGGATGAACTGCGCCCAGGATGATTTCGCAGCAGTGCGGGCAGCAGTTACCAGAAGATCAATCAACGGTACCGACGCATCAGCCTGCAGTACGGTACCCTGCCGGGTGCACCGGACAAGAAGTTTGCGTTCCGGTTTCAGATTACCTTTCCGGGTATAACTCTGGGAAGTCAGGAGGTGGATCCTGCCCTGCGGATCGGTGGCAATGCCTTCCATATCATCAATCAACGGACTATTCTTCACTGTTGTTTTATTTCCAATGTAACCGGCGGTATCCATGAGATACAGCTCCGGCTGTTTCCGTTCCGTTTCGTCACTTACCACGACGAACCTGCCGACATCCGGCAGATACAACAGGCCCGAAGCCTCAAGCGCAACCCTGCTGATACCTTCGGGCATCGTGATATTCTGCAGGTCCGATACCGCATCCATCCGGATTTCCACCCCGGCGGCAAACGCTTCATTTACCGGTCCGATGCTGATAGCTGAAAGGAAGTTTTTTTTTATGAACCGCTATCAGTACCTTCTCGCCCAGAAGCAGTGCATTTTCTTCGGGCAGTCGTATAATGACTTCCCGTCCCCAGATGGGAATATCCTGCCGCTTCCGCAACCGTTCAGGGTAATCGACAATACGGGAGCCCACGCCGACAATCTTCCCGGTAATCGCATTTTTCTCGTCGGAAAAAGACGTCACCCGTACCGTATCATCTACAGCGACACGACTGTAGACGTTCTCGTGTATGTATCCCTTCACATACGAAGGTGCAGCCGCATGCAGGGTCAGGATGGTATCGAATGGCGAAACATTCTCGCCTTCCTTGAATTTAACGGTTCCGATCATGCCGTTCATCTGTGCGCAGATAACGAGATTTTTCCGTGCTTTTTCGAGAAGTTGAAGTTCCTCTGTCAGGCGCTGCACCTGCGCCTCGATGGGATTGTCGGTAGTTGAAAGCTGCTTGTTGATCCGTTCGATCTGGATCTGCGACGGGTTTCGCGCGGATTCAAGCAGATGACGGAGACTTTTAATCTGTGCGAGAATCGGATTCATGGAGCTGTCGGACTGCTCAGTCTCCTGCTCTTTTTTCAGGCTCCGCAGCTCGGCAACCAGTTTCCTGTTCATTTCGTACTGGGCCTCAAGCTCGCGGATCTTCGCATTGATCTCGTTTATCCGTTCTACCTGCTCGGCCTGAATCTGCCGCACTTCCGACCGGGAGGTAACGGTCTCATACGTTTTTCGCGCCTTGTACTCGTTAAGCATATGCGATATCTCGCTTATCTTGAGCTCCAGCTCCGGACGGTCAAGCACCACCAGCGTATCTCCGATCGCCACCGTCTGACCCTGTACCACCGGCAGTTTCCTGATCTCCACCGAAGCATCCGCATTGATGATGGTCTCTTTTGTATCGGCAATACCGTAAAAGGTGGTCGGTTCACTCCTGAAGTACATCGTGATCCCGGTAAGTATCGCCGTAACTCCCGCGCAGACTACATAATATCGTTTCATGGTTCCATATCCATTTATTGCCGAGTGTTCAGTTGCCGCACGTGTTATAATTCAACGGTAGTCTCCTGCAGCATGAGATTGACATCCCTGATATCCTCTATTGCCTTGAGCCGGGCGACCAGTTCGTCTTTGGCCTTTTTTGGCTTTAATCTGACATGATACGCATATTCAAGCCTGCTGCCCTGTGTCAGCTCACGCAGCGTGATGAGTACGAACCTTCCGCAGTAATTGCGAAGCACTGTTTCGACATCGGATCGTTCATACGTGTCGATCCCGACATTGAACCGCAACATCCCGTCGTAAGCGCGCGTTTGCCCGAATGGTGAGTAAAACAGCAGCAGGGCCGCAGCGCTGAATGCCACGGCGCCGACAGCCGCCACACCGTACGCGAACACGCCGCAGGCGATCCCCACCGCAAGTGCGGCGAACATGAAGATAATGTCGCGCGGATCCTTGAACACCGTCCTGAACCGGATGATTGCCAGTGCCCCCATCATGCCGAGCCCGCGTGCGAGGCTGTCGCCGATCGCCTGCATCACCATTGCGGCAACCAGGGAACTCAGAATCATCGCCTGAACGAAATTCCTTGAGTACGAAAGCCCTCTGAAGGTGCGGTCGTACGTGATGGCAATCAGGGTCGAGAGCAGAAACGAGAGCAGAATGGTATAGATCGTCGAGATCATCGTGGAATTGGTGGTGGTGGTCTGTAACGTTAAAAAGTCGAGCATGTAACCTGTTCCCCTTTTTCTCCTGGTATGTTCAGGCTATCTGGTAATGACGACCCGGTCCGTCAGGTCCATCGTTCTGTTCGAAATGGTGACGGCATAGGCACCCGATGCAGTATTCCCCGTACTCCAGCGGATGTGCCCCTGTCCTTCCACTACGGGTAGTGCCGTATGGTATACTTCCCGTCCCAGGCAGTTCGTAATCGTCAGCTCTGCCGGAAAACCGGAGGAGGCGGGCAGATTGAAATCGATGACCACCGAGGCGATGTGCGCCTGAAAACTGCTTCGCAACCGTACTCCCGAAGTACGACCTGCCGCGCGGGGAGAAGTGACTCCCGCCTCGATCTGTGCCGCCAGTTCGGCATTGCGCGCTGCGGTAAAAGCCTTGATTCCCCAGATAGTGGTGGATTTGAGTCCTTCACGGATGACGAGATTGCTGTCGGTATTTTTTTCAAAATCTTCATAGGTATAAAAAGCGTTCTCCTCAGGCTCCGCCGCTACCGCCTCATCGATAACCGCTTTGAGCCGGTCGACCTCATCCGATAGGGAATCGAGACTTCCCTTTCCCGTCATCATCGTCCTGAGGTAGCCGAAATAGACATCCCTCAGCGAATCGTTTTCGAGGATACGCCGGTTGAGCGGCCTTTTATCGAGATTTTCGATGGTGACCACGTTATTCCTGATCACATCCCAGCTGTTGGCATACTGTCCGAACGACAGGTTGAGATCCCAGGGGATGATGGTGAACCGTCCGCTCCCGGGATCGTCGTAGAGGTAGTAATTACGGCCCGATCCGGTATAGCTGTCGAAATGAGAGAGCAGCATGGTCCACGCGAGATGCTTTACGGCACGATCGAGATCGATTGCCGCTCCAACGGTCTGAACGAACAGTGAATCCGGCGTATTATTGAGTTTGTAAATCATGGTGATGAACCGGGACCAGTTGTTGGTGCCGGTATTCGTTTTGAGTTCATACGCCTGTTCGTAAGCGGACTGGTTCGCACCGTTGTACTCGAGATACGCTCCATTATCACCCGCTTTGTAAAGATTACCGTCGGGATCGCTGAAATGACGTTCCAGAAACAGTTCATCCACCTGTTCGACCTGCGCGTAAAGACCGATGAGCGATCCGTTGATCGTAATGGTGGCAAAGGCGACCCGGGGTGCCTCCATAAATTCCCGTGCGATATCATAACTGATCTTCTCACGAAGGAAACTGGGATCAAGCACACAGTTGTTGAAATTCAAACGTTCACACCCGAAGAATGTCTGACCGTCCTTGTACTTATCAAACCGGAATTTGAATGACTTTTTCGGTGTATTTTTCGCAAGTTCATACGAGGAGTTTCCTTTGTACCGCACCCCGATGGAATCAAGAACGATACTGTCGCCATCGGGCGTCCGGTAGAGCATTGCAGCGGACATGTATTCTTCGTTGGCCACTTCCTTGTTGTATTCGAGTGAATCACTCCATGCTTCGTCGGCGAACAACAGTTCGAACCGGTGAACTACCGCATCGTTGAAAATCAGTTCCGTTGAATCCACCTGCTCTCCCGGCAGCCTGCCGGCCAGGAACATGAGCAGGCACAGAAAAAGCCATTCCCGTTTCATGTGCACCTCGTTCTTCCGAAAAGGGTTCCGCAAATACGGATTATAATTGTTAATCGGTTAATGGAGTCTCACTACAGGCATAATTTCCACGGAAAACAGCCGGTTTCCCACTGGTGAAAAACTCCGTTGCCACTGAAAATATATATCTCTCAGTAGCCTGAAACTGTATTAATCCCCTCACCTCTTTTTAATTCAAAAACCGTTTTCAGACATTCCGGATCGTCTAATTTGTGTATCACTCTGCCCGAACGCTCATCGGTATCCGAAAATTGTCGTTCCCCGCGCAATTGTCGCTGGTACGCATCACGGACAACGTTGTGTTTCCTCCCATCCCGGATTCCAGGCATCAGCCCATCCCGCAAGCGGCGGCGACAGGCTGCAGAGTTCATTCCCCGAGAGATCAAGTTTCTGATCGGGCATGAGAAAATTGATTTTTTCGGGAAGCATCGTCAGCCGGTTGTTCGACAGATCGAGCACCTTGATCCGGTATGCGCCCTCAAAGGAATGTGAAATACCGGTGATGTTGTTACTGTCAAGATATACTTCCTGCAGATTCCACATACTGATAATGAACCGGCAGGAATCGGCGGTTCCGGTTTTTCCGAGGTCAAGTTTCCGGACGGTGTTTAGAAGGCCAAGCGGTTCAAGCTGAATGCGAATCTCAAGCCCCCGCAGATTGAGGCACTCAATACGCCCGTTTATCCATGTGGTAACGTCACCGACGCTGATATCGCCATGCCCCGCATCGTCCAGAAACTTCCGCAACACCGTTGAATCGCACGCGCCGTCAATACAGGGAGGTGGAGGCGGCGGGAGCATGTTGAGACGAATCATGCCGATATTCTTCACCTGTGAAGGCACTACCTCCACGTCAATCGTCACCTTGTCGAAAAAACTTGAATCCACGCTCATTTTCAGGCGATGCATTCCCTCGGGAAGCGGAAACTGGAAAAACCCTGTACTGTCCGGATGCACCTGATTTTCGGAACCGATAAGCTCAACCTTTGCACGGGCGAGTATTTCGGGAACCACATAGGGTAACTGGAGCCATCCGATCACCAATCCGAACGGCATCAGTACCGGTTCAACCGATACGCTCTGCTTATCACCGACGATACACTCCCTGATCGTGCCGACACTGTCTCCGCTGACAATTGCCAGGTTATAAATTCCCGCCCCCAGTGAATCCAGCAGAAAATACCCTTCAGAATCGGTACTGCAGTCCGCTTTGGTATACTTGCCGGACATCTGTTTCACGGTGTCCTCTTCGGGCAGAAAATCCTTCGTACGAAGTTGTACCGATGCTCCGGCAACCGGTTTACCGAACATATCGGTTACCATACCACTCACCCGGGCACTCACTTCGGTATCCGAGGCGCCACCCGCCACCGGTGAGTTTTGCGTGCAATACGGTATGAGTAAACCGGCACAGACGGCGATGACCGTCAGTAAAAAACTACTTTTTTTCATTTCGTATCCTTCGGCTTACCGGAAAAAGATTCATGGTAAGCTGATATACATACTCCTGCGATGAATCAAGCCGGGCGATCTCCGCAAGTTCCTTGCGGAATTCGCGTGCCTTCATTTTAAACAGCTTGAACGTTTCCTCCGACACCGAAAACGTGGTCGACGATGACATTCTGTTGTAGATGGGAACCGAATGGTAGGCCTGAAGTGCGACCTGCAGCATTTCCATCTGAAACTTTTCGATGATGAATGAATCCGAAGGTACCGGATGCACTCCGATCACATTGGCGGTCTGATGATAGAACCCCTCCTGATCGCGCTCGATGAACCCGAGCTTTTCGAGAATCGCAATCGATTCCCGCGCCTGTTTCGCGGTGATTGATGGAATAAGTGCATTTCCCAGTTGGGCGAAATTATCCCTGAAATGGAAAAAGGTGACGACCTCCCTGATGACACTGTGATACCACTTGCAGTAATATTCATACCGGTCGAGAGGAATAGTCTGCACGTCAAACGGTTTGCGCACTTCGACGATACGGCTGTAATAGAGCGTTTTCTCGTGAATAGTGCCGGACTGATTGAAAAAAACGAGATTTTCAAAATAATCAGCCTCCTCACGGGTATGTCCGATCGCCTGCGAGATTTTAAGAAGGCTGTTTTTTGTCAGATTCCGTTTTCCTTCTATAACATAATAAAGAAATGATGGCGCCTGAATACCGGCTTTTTTGGAAAATGAGCGGTATGAGAAAGACTTTTTTTCGGCTTTCTGTTCCAGATAATATGCCCGCAGGTAATCCCGATAGTTCTGGTATTCGAAAAGATTGATCATAATCTGTTCTCTAAAAGATGATACACCTTCTATCATTCATCAAACAATATAGCGAGAAAACCTGTTAAATTACTCATTTTTATTAAATATTTTCCATAAAACGTTCTCTGGGGAGAATGTATTGTAATCAGTAACCGAATGCGGAAAGGTACCGGATCTCATTGCGTTCCGGTGGAATGCAATCGACCGGCCGGTTCCTTTCCAGGTACATGACCGTTACTCACCCATTCCCGGATATGGACGTGCCTGTTTCATGAACAGCACTGGTTCCCCGTCCGGATCATCAAGCGGCTGATCAAACTTGAATTCCGTATCCATTGCCCACCATTTACCGGTGGTTGCACCGTAGAGCGGCTGAAAGAACCGGTTGATCTCTGCCAGCGCAACACCCAGTTTATGGACCTGCCTGGTGGTGAGCACCGTTCCACTGTCGATGAGACTGGAATGAGCCATGTATACTATCGGTTGCCCGACCATATCATAATAATAGATGAATTGATCGGTGGTAATCGTCGGATCGGGAAGCACCACCGATGTTCCTCCGTATTGCACATTCACATAAAATCCCGGTTCCATTCCCGACGGATCGAAAATGTTCCCGGAAATGGCGACACCATTGGCCTCCTCGTTGGGGAAGGACCGGTGTACCAGCAGCGCCATACCGACCGACCGGTGATCGATATTCCGGTAGCTGCGTTCCTCGAAAGCCCTGAAATACCAGACGCTCGACCATACTTCACGGATTGCGTCGCGTACCTCTGACGGCTTGTCGGCGTCACCGCTCTTTGAGGTATACAGTCCGGCACCGGTAAAACCGTCGAGATCTTCGGCATTGGTACTCGACCGGAACCGCATCCTGGTGGCCCCGTATTCAAGCGCCAGTTTCGCGAAGAGTTTTGTTTCGAACGCACCATTCATCGGGGCATCCGTCATCGCGTCCCGCAGGCTTTCCAGTGCATGATCGCGGACTGCCGGATCGCTGGTAAACGCCGAATCTTCAAGCAGGCTGTCCACCCGCGCATTGAAGCCGTTTTCCTCCATGAACTGCCAGTAGTAAAATACCGGTACCGCGAACGCTTTTGCGAAATGCACCTTCGTGGAATCCATGTGGGGAAACGCCCCGAAATGGCTTGCTTTGCCCCCAAACGCAGGAATTGCCTTGTCGAGCGCCTCATCAAGACCGTTGGCATCACGGTCGGTATCAAGAATATCCTCAATGTTCCTGAGATCCTTCATGGCCGTATCCATGGTTGCTATACCGACGGTTGCCGGCCGGTTCTCATCCCACCAGGCATCGGCTTCCTCTTTGGTTATTTCAATTATGGAATACTCGAAGGCTCCGACGGTGAGCTTGACCCATGTATTTTCGAACGCACGTAAATCCTCACTGTTGAATGCGCCGCGCAGCGCCATATTGGGAGTACCGCGGTTGCGGGAGAGCACATTGATATGTGCCAGCGGCGTCTGGAACATTTCGGTAATGATACCGCAGGTAACGGAAATATCGTTCGGCACCGCATCAAGGACAACGATATCCCGAAAGGTGACATACGCGGATTCAAGCTCCTCAGCGGTCACGAAAATCAGACGTCCCATGCTGGTTCCGTAATTAAGGGGCTGATAATCGATTCCTTCGTACAGTTCGTCGGTCGTGATAACCTTGACCGATGAATCCAGCTCGGGAACGAGTGCTTCAACCGCCTGAGAGGTGGGATGAAAATAAAGTTCCTTCCCGAAGTAGCTTGAATCGGCGATTTTATCATACGCGAAACTGATCATTTCGGCGGAGGCGTTGTCATAGGGGGCGATTTCATACGTCCAGACTCCCGGGCCTTCGAAATAGGTGATCGCACCGAGTATGAACCGCCGGTCGGGACTGTAGTATTCCGTCTGGTTGAACAGTGCCAATGCCGGTACCGGGGGGTGGGAACCACCGGAAAGATTGGCGCTGACGAATTCATGGTGTATCTGATATTTTTTACTGTTCTGGAAATAGAGCGGTATGTCGGCATCCATCTGATCAATGACGGTTTTCGCTGAGGTGGCCCCCGGAATACTCACGTCCAGCGGTTCCGAAGAAAGGGCCTCGAAATCATCTTTGCAGCCGATTGCCAGCGAATATTCCAGATCGGTGGTATCGTCGATGATGCATTCCCAGTTCTCCTTCGGAGAATCAGGTTTGTCGACAGGATCAGGATCAACCGGGTTTTCAAAACAGGAGAAAAAAAACAGTGCAACCACTGCCCCGGCAAAAAGAAGAATCATTTTCAGCGATCTGAGGCAAAACTCCGGAATAACCGGACCATCATCATTCTTGCGTTGTATCATCTGCATAAAAAGCCCTCTCCGCAGGTCAGTCCATCGGGACATTCGCTGGCTTCCATACATGAATAAATTCCAGGAATATCCAGCAGCATGGTTACCTTTGATTCGATTATCAGTTTCACTTTGACCGTGGCATTGATCCCTGTTGCCATGCGGGTCACTTCAATTTTAGGGTAGCCGAAAACACCGTATGATTTCAACCGGTCGAGCAGCGTGGCCGGAATGGTGAACGAGCCGTTATCAGGACAGGTTCCCTCTATTTTTCCTTTGATACCGCCGTGGTGGGAGAGATCGACAAAATAATGTATAACGGATTGGGACGGATCCGCCGGCGGTTCCCACTTGAGATTGATATCCTGCCCGTCACCGCATGGTATCGATTCGTTCAGGAGTTTGAGCGGTTTGATCCCTCTGGCCGACATGCTAAACGGTGGAACGGTTCCACTGCCTGCAGCCGAAATGGTAATAAGATCACCTTCATCCGCAGGCGGATACTGTAGTGTAATGCCGATCAGCTGATAATTATTGGAGAGGGGATCAACGGTGAAACTGGTGGCGCCATCGACCGTCTTCAAGCCGGTCACCGTCATGGTTCCGACATTTATTCCCTTGGGATACGGCTGACAGCTGTCGTCTTCCACACAAGCGCTTGTGCTCCCGCAACCGTCCATACAAACCGGAATTCTTCTCTTGTAAAGTTTGCAGCCGCCGACGGCATCAGCTTCTTCCCACACAAGATTCGAAGGAGTCGGTCCGTCATTTATCCTTCCCAGTAAAGAACTCAGTGAAGTAACGTCATCGAGAGTGATGGTAACGGCACCGAAGGACTCCTTCAACGTATCGGTCACTACCGTCGTATCATCCGTCGGCTCTTCCTGATCAACAAGGCGGCAGGTACCGGCCAGCAGAACCACCCCGGCGATTCCACCCACAGCCAGAAGTTTCTTTATCCCCACTACATTCTCCTTCTGGAAATGATTTGTCGTGAATAAAACTATTTCTACTTTAGGACGATGAACTCAAAACACTCATCCTGAGCACGGTCGAAGGATGAGCATCCATGGTTCGACGGGCTCACCATGAACGACCCCGTAAACATTAATTAAAAGAACCTGAGCAGAAACTTTTAAATATTGATTTCTTTCCGCACTTTGAAAAGCATCTCCATTCTGCCGATTTTTCATCAGCCCGAACGGGATGCTGCCGCGTTGATTCAAATCTGATAAATGAGGCAATACCGGCTTTGACACAAAAGGAATGTAGTTATTGTCGAAAATCTATTTGCTGTCTGTTCGGAAATTACCTGGTTTCAGACAAATTGGTCATTGATCCCGTCAGGTGGGACCAGTGTCCGAATTTAATCATTTCTGAACAGGAACTGCTTAGAAACATGCTCCGGATTCCCCTGTCCGGAACACAATCGGTATCGATGTAAAGAACCTTCCTTTAAACACCGCGTCTGCGGTTGTCTCACGGTAACTACTTTGTTCACTATAAATTATGTTCCTAATCAGTATCTAATATACGAGGAATTCCACCTGGGAGTTGAATAAATTAGAGTTGGCTTGATTTTGGTATTCTCTCATGAGAACAGCTGCTATCGGAGAAAGAAGGTACGCTGCCCTTTTCTGCATTTACTCCGCGGATGCCAGTTCCAGTGCCTCGGGGGCAATCCGGTGCAAAGGAAGGACCTTAACCGCGGCACCGTATTTTATCGCTTCGCCCGGCATGCCCCAGACTATCGAGGTTTTTTCATCCTGTGCGATAGTTACAGCACCAGCCTCTCTCATGGTAAGCAATCCTTTAGCGCCATCCGCGCCCATTCCCGTCAGTATGACCCCGACGGCATTCGCTCCTACATATTTGGCCACCGAAGTGAACATGACTTCAACACTCGGCCGCTGATGAAACACCGGGGGGCCGTCATACAACTCCACATAATACCGTGCACCGCTGCGACGGACAATCATATGGTGATTTCCCGGGGCAATCAGCGCACAACCAGGAACCACACTGTCGCCGTTTTCCGCCTCTCGAACTTCTATATTACAGAGACCATTGAGACGGTCGGCAAACGAACGGGTGAATTTTTCCGGCATATGCTGAACGATTACAATTCCCGGAGCATTGGACGGCAGCACCGTCAGAACGTCTTCAATGGCCCGGGTTCCGCCGGTTGATGCCCCTATGGCGATGATTTTGTTGGTGGTTCTGGTCATTGCGAGGGTGGCCTTTTTTTCGACCGGAGCAGAACTTCTCTTCAGACGGGCACAATCCACCTTGGCGGCAGCCCGCACCTGATCCACCAGAATGGCCGAGATATCCCCCACCGAATACGCTGCACCCGGTTTGCAGATAACGTCAACCGCACCGGCGCTGAGTGCCTCCATGGCCATCTGCCCCCCTTTGGGGGTAAGCGAGCTGACAATGATGGTGGGGATCGGACGAAACTGCATCACTTTACGCAGAAAGGTGATACCATCCATACGCGGCATTTCGACATCGAGGGTCATCACGTCCGGCTGAAGCTGCACGATCTTGTCGCGGGCGATGTAGGGATCCGGAGCCGTACCCACCACCTCGATATCACCCGCCTTGCTGAATTCCCGGCTGAGTACCTGCCGGACCACCGCACTGTCGTCGACAATGAGCACCTTAATCATTTTCCGGTGCTTTCTCGAGACTGATGACAAACAGTATCGGATGATCATCAGCCGCAAGCAGCACTGCTTCCGGATTGTCAAAATCCTCCTGCAACCGGGAGCGATCAACCGGTTCCGGAAGCCCCAGGTCAAATACCGGCGCTTCGCCATAAATTGCCGTGAGATAATTTCCAACGATGATATTAAGCGACTCCTTGAGCGCATCAAGTCCCTTTTCCGCCGCTGCCGGGTCATCCTCGCTCACCCCGAGCATATTGGCAGCAACACAGCGGGAAAATCCGTCGGACGCCCACATACGCATTTCACCGCTCGGATTACCGAAAAACCGGAGTGAAACACCGGACGCCTCCCACGTTGACGGATCGGGAACATCATCCGGCATGAGTGTATCGGTAAAAACAAACGCCGCCTCTTCAAGAATCCGGTTAACTACTTCAACGGTCTGCTCTTTCGTACCCATGGTTACTTCTCCCATCCGCCTAATATGTCGAGTATTACATCCCGTATTCCCTCAGGGGTGAACGGTTTGCGAACATAGCCCTTGATTCCCTTCACTTTCAACTCGTCGATCCGGGTACTGCTGCCCTCCGTAGAAACAATCACCACAGGGATCTCATTGAGCGACGGCTCCTGCTGCATTTTCTCCAGCAGCTCAATCCCTCCCATCATCGGCATATGCAGATCGGTGAATACCAGATCGATCCAGTGCTCACGCAACTGCTCCAGTGCCTCGACACCGTTGCATGCGGTAAGTATGTCGTCAAACGGCAATTTCGTCATGCCGAGTGTCCGCACCAGCATCGTACGGATCGTGTCCGAATCATCAACTATCATTACAGTATATCCCATAGTACCCTCTCCTGAGGAGTAGATTATTTTCGTTCTTACCGGTACGTCGCAATAACCTCGTTGAAACGGTAACTCGCATTTGCACAAAACGCCTCAAATGACTCCTTGCTGAATCCGAACCGTCGCGCGCAGGTGGTATCGATGACCAGGGCCATTCCCTCGTGTCCGATTCCTTCCCCGATCAGCTTGGCAGTCAGATTGCTCAATCGTACGCAATCGGTCACCGGATCATCTGCCTCATCAACAAGGTGATGATTGCGTATGGCGATCACGATCCGTTCCGGCAGATTCCAGGTGGCACAGATCTGCGCCCCGATCTGCGCGTGTGAATACCCGAGCAACTGTTTTTCGACCGTTTCAAACGCCTCTTTCCGTTCACTGTTGACCGCTGCAAGCACCGACCGCAGCTCCTCGTCGCCGATACACCTGCCGATCACCAGTTTTCCTATGTCGTGCAGCAACGAAGCAGTAAAGGAGATACCGGCAATCTGTGTACCGGTATAGCTTCCCAGCGATTCGGCAACCACCGCGGCGGCAACACTATGCCGCCACAATTCATCACCCTGAAAACCGTACCCGACAATCGGCTGACGCATTGTCTGCTGAACATGCCCCGCAATGAGCCGTTCCAGAATCCGGGCGGCACCCATGCGGATTACCGCAGTGCGTACCGTATCGATCTTGCGCTGCGACGCACTCGCCACCGAGTTTGCAAATCGTAACACCTCGACAGTGAGCACCTGATCGAATTCAATTACCTCGGCAATCTGGTCGATGGTACTGCGATCATCGGCAACCATCGCGGCGAGCCTGCAGGCGGTCTGCGGCAGCGGCGCCAGTGTTGATGCGTATTCCATAATCCGTTCAAGTGTAATCATAAGGCGAACCGCTCCCCGTGACTGGTAAACCAGGCCGTTCCGCTCCCTACTTCAAGATACATTGTCCGTGGGATGTGCCCGCCGGTATGCTCCGCCGCAACCATTATTCCGTTTTTCCAGAACAGCTTCCGTGCGATAACGATGTTCCGGTTGCCGATGTCAAAAAAATCACCGGACCCGAACACCTGCGCCCCGCCGGCCATGACCACCCGGAGGTTCTCCTTTTTCGCCCCCAGCCGGTATGCCTCCTGAAACAACGCCGGTACTCCGGTATCACCGAACATCATCGGGTTGTTTTTGGCTTTTTCGGGATCTACTTTGGAAACCGGCAACATATAATGCAGGATTCCTCCCACATGGGCTACCGGGTCATGAATCGCGATACCAATGCAGGAGCCAAGTGCGTGGGTAACCACGATATCCCCCGCCTGCCCCGAAATTTTCATATCTGAAACACCCACCGTATAGCGCATTGCAGTATCTCTTTGTTTATTCGTTTGTCATAGTACGTTTTTCACTCTTTGACCACATCCTTCGCCTTCCGGTTACGTCTTGACATACACCGAAGGCCGGATCGCCTTGAATCCTCCCAGCATTCCCGTAAGACTCTCCGCGTGTCCTACACAGAGATACCCTCCCGGCTTGAGCAGGCGGTGGAATTCGCCGAGCAGGTTGACACGCACTCTATTGTCAAAGTAGATCATCACGTTTCTGCAGAAAATGAAATCCATCGGTCCCTTCATCGGAAACGGCACCACCGAAAGATTGAGCCGTTTGAAGGTGACCAGCGACCGCAGCGTCTCCTTTACCGAATAGACGGCCGCTTCCCCGCTTCCCTCCCTGTCGAAGTAGCGGTCACGAAGGGGACGCGGAATCGACTCCGCCTTTTTCGCATCGTAAACGCCGTCCTTCGACCGTGCGAGAATCCGGGTCGAAATATCGGTCGCCAGTATACGCAGGTCCACATTACTCCCTTTTGTCACCTCCCGCAGCACCATCGCCATGGTATACGGCTCCTCGCCCGATGAACATCCCGCCGACCAGAACGTGAACCGGCGGTCACCGTTGCGAAGCCACAGATCCATCTTTTCCTGTACAAAATCGAAATGTTGCGACTCCCTAAAAAAATGGGTCACGTTGGTGGATATCACGTCGAGCATATTGACGATCTCTTCGCCCGAGGTGTCGTCAAGCACATACCGCAGGTAGTCGCGATGGTTCGCGATGCCGAGCTTTCGCATCCGTTTGGCGATACGCGAGCTTACCAGCGCTTCCTTGTTGTCGTTGAGGGTGATGCCGCTCTTTTCGTAGATGAGGGCAACGAACCTGTTGAAGGTCTCCCTGTTCATTGAGGCTGTTCCTGAATCCATTGCCGCCGTTCCCGTAAGGTTTCAATTCCTTTTACCGCTTGTGTCTACGTCAATCGATTTTACCCAGTCATCACCACGCAACTGCTGCACTTTGAGAACCGCGGCCTGACCGGTCGCGGTATCAAAGAGTATCTTCCTTCCCAGATTTCCGCCCACGTCCTCCGACACAATCCGTATACCGAGATTTCCGAGAAACGCTCGCGCCACCGCGACGTTTTCCGGGCCGACGGAACGGATTCCCATGTTCATTGGACTCGCTCCGCCGAAGATCTGCGCCTGCAGATCCGACTTTCTGCTGCCAAACTCCGAACGCATCATTTTCACCAATACATGCAGCGCGACATTTCCGTAACTTGTGGTGCGGGGATCATGCCGACCGGTTACGGGATGAACAAAGTGGTTCATTCCGCCGACCTGCTTTCCGCTGTCCCAGAGGCACACCGCCACGCAGCTTCCCACCACCGTTCTGATGACCGCTCCTTTTGCGCTCGCATAGACAAATCCCGGTTCCAGATGATACGTTACCGCTTTGTTCATGGCTTTCTGCATACAAGTTACTGTTGTCAGTTTACGGAACCGGCGGCGACGGGACGGAAAGTACGAGTAGGTGCAGTACCCGTCGCCGTAACGGTTCCGCCGTCAGAATTCGTCCAGACGCAGCGCGCTGCGTCTTTACGGATTCACGTATCCGTTTCTTAATTGATCTTTGCAATCGCCGCCACTTCCGAAGCCGTCAGCACCTTGTCGATATCGAGCAGCATCTTGACATTATCACCAACCTTGCCGATACCGATAATGAATTCAGTGTTGATGCTCGCGCCGAACGACGGAGTATCTTCTATGCAGTCCGCACCGATATCGAGCACTTCCCGTACTTCATCGATAATCACTCCCATCACGATCCGGTGGTCCCCGCCGCTTACCTGCACCACGATAATACAGGTCTTGTCGGTATCCTCCTGGGTATCCATACCGAATTTCGAACGCAGATCGATCACCGGAATCACCTTGCCGCGCAGGTTGAGAACACCGCGCACGTAATCAGGGGTACGCGGCACCCGGGTAACCGTCTGCATTCTGATGATCTCCTGCACCTTGAGGATCTCGAGACCGTACTCCTCGTCGGCGAGTTTGAACGTGAGATACTTTCCGGCGAGTCGTTCACCGACATCACTTTTTTTGTCAACTGCAGCGTCTGATGTTTGACTCATTAAAAGCCCCTTTCCTGAGTGATTCGATACTTTTTAGTATAGTTCAACTTGCATCCTTTCAATGTACCCCTGTCCGATCCTTCACGACCATATCAGAACTGTGACAACTCTCCGTCATCGTCAAAGGGGATAACCTTTGCGGGATCGACTTCTTTACCTCCATATGTTCCCGGAGACTTCGATGGCAGCACCTTCACCGCACGACGCTCACCGGTACCGGATGATTTGTGTGAAACATGCAACTGACGGGTAACGGTGTGCTCAAGTACAGGCGCTCCGTTCCCGTTATCCGCATTGGTACTTCCCACGAATTTCACCAGCACCCCGACCATTATATTGAGTTGCTGCGCCTGTCCCGAGAGTTCTTCACTTACCGAAGCCGATTCTTCTGCGTTCGCCGCATTATTCTGTGTCACTTTGTCCAGCTGAGCCACAGCGGTATTGACCTGTTCGATTCCCTGTGACTGTTCCTGACTGGCGGCACTCACTTCCGCCATAAGTTGCGTTACCTTTTGAATGGATTCGATAATTTTATCAATTATACCTGCCACTTCCGTTGAGGCATTCACCCCTTCATCCGCATTTTTCTGCGATCCTTCAATCAGATAAGCAGTATTTTTTGCAGCCTCAGCACTCCGTTGTGCAAGATTCCGTACCTCCTCCGCAACTACGGCGAATCCGCGGCCCGCTTCGCCGGCACGTGCCGCCTCAACCGCCGCATTGAGCGCCAGCAGGTTGGTCTGCATGGCGATCTCATCGATGGTGTGAATGATCTTCGCCGTTTCATCGGAAGACTGTTTGATTTTCTGGATAGCTCCACCCATCCGTTCCATCGCTTCTTTGCTGTTTACCGCAGCACTGTTTGCTTCACCCGACATCGTATTCGCCTGTTTCGCATTATCGGCATTCTGTTTTGTCATCGAGGACATCTCTTCGAGACTGCTCGAGACCTCCTCGAGACTCGACGCCTGTTCGCTTGCACCTTCGGACAACTGCTGGCTCGATGAAGAAAGCTGTTGTGAAGCTGAGGCGACCTGATCCGTCCCGCCGGTGAGACCGCTGATGATTTTATGCAACACACGACTTATATACGTGCTGAGGGTCACCCCCAGAACAAGTGACAACAACGTGCCGATCACCATTCCGATAATCGCCAGAACCGTAGTGAATCGTGCGTCACCACCAGCCTGTTTTCTGGCCGATTCAGCGCCATGCATATGGTCTTCGATTATTTCATCGAGCAATCCTATGGCCGCTTTCTGTTTTTCACGGCAATCATTCATCGCCAGATCAACCATGATCGTGTAAAGATTCTCTGCTTTTTCCGATTCAAGAAGCATTTTGTCAAAATTGTAAAAGGTCTCCTCCGCATCCTTCTTGAGTTGTTCAAACCGTCGCGATGCTCCGGGGGTATTCCCCGCATGTACCATCGACTTAATTTCATGTACCCCTTTGTGAAAATCGATATGGTGCGAAGCGATGTTCCCCATCAATCCACTTAAAACACCATTCTGTGAAGTAAATATCTTTGACCATTTGCCGAAATTACAGGCGCCGTGATCTTCCCCGCCTTCAAACGTTTTCCCGTGCAGAAGCATCTCCGAGGTTTGTTCCAGCACTTTCCAGTGATCGCCCCGGAACGTCGCCAGCATCTTCCTGAAGTCGGTCGGGTTGGGAATATCTGTCTCAATGAGCTTGCGTACCGTATCAAAATAGCGGTCATTCACCTCTTTCCATGCACCAACCGAGGCTTTGAACTCATTCCAGAGTCGTTCCTCCTCTTTTTCACGTGGAAGCGCTTCGAACATTTCCCACGCGTTCATATAGTACTCACGCGCTGCCGCCACATTGGCAAACTGCCGTTCACGTTCCTCGTTGCTTAACGCCGGATTGAACAGAGTGCGCTGCGCGGCACGGAGCTGCTCAAAACCGTACTTCACCATCAACAGACTCTGCACTGCAGGCATCCGGAAATCACCCACTTCTCTAATGTGACGGCTCATCATGCGCGCACCATTCCATCCGAGAAAGCCCACACTGAGAGTTATCACCGAAACGATCAGAAAACTGCCGATCAATTTGGTGCTGAGTTTCATGTTCTTCAACATACACTAATCTTCCTTTTAGAAATTGTGTTCTCTTTACTACTCCGCCGCGATCTTCACGATTCCCGCAATGTCAAGAATCAGACTGATGTTTCCGTCACTCATGATGGCTCCTCCCGCCACTCCCGGTATCTCCCCGAGCCCTTCACCTATGTTTTTTATCACCACCTGCTGCTGATCGATTATTTCGTCCACAAAGAGCGCGACTTTTCTCCCCATGGCATCCTCCACCACCAGTGCTATTCCGTCCACTCCTTTTTTTGCAGCGCCATTCGACCCGAAAAAGAGCGACTCAAGCCGTATCATCCGGACCAGTTCCCCGCGCACTTTCAGTACTTCGCCTTTACCCACCACGGTCTCGATCTGCTCCTTTTTCGGCAGTATCGATTCAAGAATCGAAAGTGTCGGAACAATATACCGTTCCCTGTTCAGCCGCACGATCATACCATTGATAATGGCGAGTGTCAGCGGGAGCCTGATGGTAAAAAGCGTTCCCTTTCCTTTTTCCGACTGGATGTCAATCGCTCCCCGCAGTGAAGTGATATTCCGCTGTACCACATCCATCCCCACGCCGCGTCCCGAGATATCGGTTACCACTGCGGCGGTAGAAAAACCGGGCATGAAGATATACTGGAACACCTCCTGATTGGTCGGATTGTCGTTTTCTTTACACAATCCGCGTTCAATCGCTTTCCTGAGAATTTTATCACGATCAAGACCTCTGCCGTCGTCTTCGATTTCTATACAGACATTCCCCGCCTTGTGATAGGCCCGGAGAGTAATTTTAGCTTTCCCCGTTTTTCCGGCCGCGGCGCGTTCTTCGGTCGATTCAATACCATGATCGAGTGAATTCCGAAGCATATGGATGAGAGGATCACCAATATTTTCTACCACCGACTTGTCAAGTTCCGTATCCTCTCCTTCCATAACGAATTCGACTTCCTTACTTACTTTCTTCGACAGATCACGCACCAGCCGGGCCATTTTCTGGAAGGTACTCCTGAGCGCCACCATCCTAAGCGACATCGACATTTCCTGTATCTGCCGCATAATCAGCATCGACTGAGCGATTTTCTTTTCCAGTGCGAGATCCTTGAGCCCGGCGACCGCATCGTTCGCGTACACCATCGACTGGGCGATCACTCCCTCGCCGATCATATCGATCAGTTGATCGAGCCGCTTGACCGGTACCCGTATGGTGTCCTCGACCGTGGTCTTCAGCTCTTTCGCCATCGTCTGCGTGGCGAGCGCTTTCCCGACCATACGCGGTGGCACCTGCTGATCGATAAGTATCTCACCGATCGGCCTGATATCACCATCCTGCTGTTTTTTTAGCGCATTGTCAACCTGGGTAACGGAGGCGGCACCCCGTTCCACCAGCAGTTCACCGACACGTTTGCCGGCGGCATCGGAAGTCGGGACTTCCAGCAATCCCTCGATCCGCTCACACTGTTCAAGCCGCTCCATGATCGATTCATAGCTAGCGGGTATTTTGAACGGCGCCCCTTCAAGTGCCTCAGCCACCGCCCCGACCATCTCCTTCAGACAATCCATCGACTCGAACAGAAGATCGATTCTCGGCGGAGTCAGTTCCATCTTTCCTTTTCGAATCTGATCCATCAGGTTTTCGGTCGCATGCGCCAAGCGGGTCAACCGTTTCAACGAGAGAAAACTCGCTACCCCTTTAATGGTATGACAGGCTCGGAAAATGGTATTTATGTGTTCCATATTTCCCGGATCGACCTCAAGCTGCAGCAACAGTGTTTCCGCGCGGTGAATATGGTCGTTTGATTCGGTCACGAAATCAGCCAGCAGTGCCGGATCGGCTGTAAGGGGTGCATCATCATCGGTTTCCTGATTGGCGGCCGCAGATTCCTGAACGACCGGAGTGCCTTGTGTGCTCCCGCCATCTTCAGACCCGGTTGTTCCGAGTATCAAGGTTTTAATTTCATCCGGAATATGCGGAACAATCCCTCGCTGCAGCTTCTCTACCGACTTCGCCAGCAGATCCTTGAACTGCAGCAGTTGGTCGGTGGTTACCTGATGCGATTCGAGGTTTCCCTCCAGATCGTGGATCAGTTCAACATACTGTTTCATGTCAAGAACACCGAATTCACCCTTCCAGGTGTGCAGGACCCGTTTCATTTCGACGAATGCCTGGGGAACCCCTTTTTCGGATTCCAGAATCCAGGTTTCAAAATCCTCGAGCGCATTGGCAAGCTGTTGCGCGAACTTTCCCACCAGATCCGCAAGATCGGCGTCGACCTGAGTATCCAGGCTACCTGCGACAGGTTCTGATGCTTCCGCCTGCACGTGCGGTTCGGGAGCCGGTTCATCAGTGGTAACAGTATCACCGTCGGCTGCATCGTCTCCTGCCGGTACCTCACCCCGCAGCGCCTGTTCCATATGAACAATCCCCTCGGCAAGCTGCTTCATTCCCGTTTCAAAGGGTGTCTCCTGCAGGATGATCAGTTCCGCCAGACGCATGGCCCGTTTTGCCATCGTTCCGAGTGCCGGGGGTACGTCCTCGAATCCGTTTATTTTTTCGAGTTCCTGCATCGTATTCGCCAGTGGACTTATGTCGGTCCGGTCTACAAGAGGCAGTGAAGCGGCAATACCGTTGACTATTTCATAAACGGTGGAAAGACTGTTACTCATGATGCAAGCTCCACTTCTCCGGTGCAGGCACCGGCAAAGGAGTTCTGGCGATACTTTCCCTGATGACACTCACGAAATCACTCAGCGAGAAAGGCTTTACAAAATAAAATACCGGTCCGAGCGTCCGAGCTTCACGTTCCGTATCACATGATTCATCGCCCGTAATGATGATAAACGGTACAGGTCGCGCCGACCGGTTCATGAACGCGATAACGGTCTCAAGCGGCCCACCCGGCAGATTGTAATCAAAAACACACATATCGAAGTTTTCCCGCAGCAGGTGATTTCGGGCCTCATCGCTTGAGTGAACTGATGTAACCGAATATTTTTCTCCGGTCAGGAAATTCGCCAGCAGCCGACGATAAAACATATCATCGTCGGCGACAAGGATTTTACCCTTCGATCCGGTATGCCGATCTTCAATAATCATAATTACAGGCTCCGTTGTTTCAGTCTCTCTCGAGCTCAAGTCTTGTCGTGCCAGGAACTGATGAATCTGTTCTTTTTCAATTATTGTACCAACTGTATAACGTATTGATTTTCCGATCATTTTATTTCCGCAGGCACCATGGCATCATTAAATAGTGTCTCTATTTGATACCGTAATGAGAAAACACCGTGTATCGATTTGATACAGGGGGTAGTTGTTCACCGGGTGCATTGCGCCGATCCATGTTTAAACGGCTTAAAAACGTTGTTTACCCATCAAAAGCTGCATTTCCGGAAGTGTATTTTTTTGATACAGTAGTGCTGAATTACGGCGTACGCCGCTTTTTCGGAAGATACGCAGCGTTTCCTGAACCGGTCATTGTTCAAAGCTGTTCATGACCGTCTGCAGGCAGATAAAAGGAGAACAATTGACATACAGTTATCCACGGTACTACTGATATACTGTTTCGGAGGGTTGTTCTATTAGTCGACCCCGAATACCTTCTGTAATCCTGCAAAAAAATATCCGCCGTACGTTTCTGCACGGCGGATATCTCCGAATGACTGACGGAATGATGCTGACGGGATGGCATCTTATAAAAGAATAAACGCCCCGGGAAACCTCAATGTCAATACATCCTTTAATATTCCGTTACCACAAACTGGAAACACCTATCGTACCATTCGTTCAAGCATCGAATCATCGATATTGGATTCCGTGGTCGCGTCCAGCGAAAAATGCCGGTATTTCTCGAACGATTCACCGTTTGACAACCGGAGCCTGCAGAGAATCGAAACCGACGGCACCAGGATTTTTTCTCCTCCCGAGGTTCGTGCAATATACGATGCGACACCCCGGGTCGCGGTGACCTGTGCGACGGTGATGTCACCCCTCATGGTGCTGTGCGCCGTATTTTTATTTTCAGCATACCGTCGGAGCCGTTCCCCTGTTGCGGCGGGAAGAACCATCCTTTCCACCGGTACCGGAACGAGTTCAGGATCACAGAATTCGAATCCGCATACTTCCCCGGAACCGGTAAATGAGATACGGGCAAATGCATCGTTACCGATCACCTGCCGTCCATTGAGTTTTCTGGTAAATCTGCAGGTAAACATAGTCCGGTGCGGTACGGTATCTTCTCTGGTAATTTCCCAATCCGTCTCGGTATTTGCCAGCACGAACAGGCTACTGCGCTCCTTCAGCAGTTTTTTCAGAACGACACGGCTCTGAAATTGCAGTTTTCTCAATGCCGCATCCGATGCATCCTTCAGCCGTGTCAGGTGCGGTGTATAAAAAAAGCAGTACCCCTTTTTCGTATCATATCCGGCATAACACTTGCCCTCCGTATCGACACCGACTTCGGCAACCATCTCATTGACTTCATTTCTGGTCATGTTCCGGTTAATGACTTTATAAGCTACGGGCCTGCCCGTAACCATTGACGTCCCGAGGAGCTCCGTATCCGATGTCTGTTGCACTTTTACAGTAGGCTGCCGTGCCACATCCATGAGAAAATCCTCAACTTCCGTCTCAAGTACCAGGGGAGCCGCCCGGAGTACCGGTATCACCGACAACAGCACTGCCACACTGTAACAGATCCGATGTTTCATTGCCATTTCCTTTCGTTTGTTAGCCAACTCCTTGAACCGATTATTGGTCCTGTTCAATAGGTCGGAGTTCCCACGGTAGTCCATCCGAGATAGCCGATACCCGACGGGGCTTGCACATCTTCCGCATCTTCGAAGAGTTCATATCCCCATAACTGATCGTGCGCGGCGGTTGCAGGCTGCAGCCCCGGATTTCCCTCCTCCTCGTACACCCAGTGGATCTGCGCTTCACGCCAGGCCATGTAAATGGTATTTCCATTCACCCAGCGGCTCCAGAATTCCGCGGACATCGATTGTCCGTCGGTATAATCGAACGTATTTGCCCGATGTCCCTGAATGGTATGCACACCGGCAAAACAGTTATTCCAGCGATCGAACGGATGCATTCCCGATTGGCAATCATCCGACTCGGGTGCGACAAACCAGCAGCATGCCGACCCCTGCACCCATTTGAGATAGCCGTTTCCGCCGAAGCGGATATCAGCCCAGTTGGTGATGGAGTATGCGGATGAACAACCCAGATACGGTCCCGTTCCGCAACCATGACCGGAGTAAAACAGAAAGTCCACCTGATTCACCTCTGCGGCAGTACCGCTCCACCGTGCGGCGATACATTCCGTATCCCGGCGATTGTAGCGATACCATGTGTTCGGCAGCCCCCACGCCTGGACCGCATTGCTGAATCCCGAGGCCTCGTTGTGACTCCCCCCGAGATTCAATCCGGCGTTGCAACCATTTCCGACATAATATTGTATACTGTGCGTCGCATACCACATAAACGGTGGCGTCGCACCGACCGTAACCACTCCTGCAGCTGTCAGGGCCAAACAATCCCCGACAATTTTTTTGATGTTCATAGCACCCGCACTCCTTTTTTTAGGGTGAAACAATTGCCGGGCGTCTGTTGCCCGCCGATACTCATTCACCGCACTGCATGGTACATTTCATTGTATTCACACGGCGGGTGAACCGAACAGATCACCTTGACATTATTTAATCAGCCCGTACCAGCGTGTTTCCGGAAACAGTCTTATCGGACAGGTGATAACCCATCGGTCGCGGGAACGGAATCGACGCAACGTAATGCATCGGGACTGGGAATGCCGTTCCCCCGGCAGTCTGTTATTCGCCACCTCCTTTCACCGGTACAACTGCCGGCCCAAAACTGACGCTTCTCCGAATATTCCGCTTTCCGGTGTTTCATCACCATGGTCTTCTCCGGTTCCATTGCGATCAACCGCTCTGGATTCATTAAATGATATTCCATTACCTTTGTCAAACATTCATTAAATAATATGTTACCAATTTCTGGTAACAGTCTTCATTCGCGGGAGTGCAATCACCTGTAAACAGTGACATCCGATACTGATCCTCCCGGAACGATCGACCACTTCGAGAACAGGCAACGATCGTTCCCCCAATACTATTCGGGAAGTGACTGCGGACAGATCCTGTCCGGTTGCGGTAATAGCCGGTATTTTCAGCCTTTATGTTGCCATTTTTATCTTTTATTTGTTCTTTCGTTTTTTATTCTTTTTCTGTTTTATTGTTCATTTTTAGCCTTTTAACAATTATTTATATATTTATATGTTACCATTTTTTGGCAACATTAATACCATATAATCCTTGTGAACATTATCAGTATGTGGTATTTTACTCTCTGGAAGGAAGCTGTCATGCCGAACATCTACACATTCATCGATTACCGTAAATACCTTCTTGAAGTAATCGCCGAAAAAAAATGTGCAAACCCCCGCTTTTCCTGCCGACTTCTTTCGATGCAGCTTGGAATCAGCGCCCCCACGTTCGTGAGGATCGTAAACGGCAAACGGAATCTCAGTAAAAAAATGCTGTCGAAATTCACCGCCTACCTCAAGCTTCGCGATCGTGCGGCGGAATACTTCGGCCTCCTCGTCGAGTTGTCTCATGTCAAGGAACCGGAACGAAAGAACGCCATCTATCAGAAGATTCTCGATTTTCGCAGTGAACGTATACGGACGCTCCAGCTGCCGCACTATTCCATTTTCGACAAATGGTACCTTCCGGTAGTGCGTGAAATTATTGATACCCGAGGAAGCATTTCCGACGCACGGGATCTTGCGGGTATGGTCCGGCCTCCGGTTAAAGTAAGCGAAATAAAAAAAGCCGTCAAAACGCTCGTCGAAAACGGAATGATCACCGAAGGAAAAAATGGCCGTTTTCTCTCGACCGACAAAATACTTACCACAGGAGAAAAGTGGAAACATGTTGCCATAAGCCGTTATCAGGGCGAAATGATCCGTCTTTCAGGAGAGGCACTCCTGAACATTCCGAAAACGGAACGGGATATTTCAAGTCTTACCGTGGGAGTTTCGTCCGATGACATTATCCGGATCAAAGAGATCCTGCGGAGAACGCGGCAGGAGATTCTCTCCCTGATTGAACATACCCGGGATCGTGAGTATGTCTACCAGTTGAATATGCAGTTTTTTCCGCTCAGTACAAACTTAAAAGAAAGCAGTTCCGACAATGGTGAATAGCAGGATACTTCCGTTTCTGGTTTTCACGGGTCTGATACTACCACTCGTCCTGCTCTGTTCGGGAAATAAACCTGCTCCCCTGGCCGGAGGGCTTGAAACCACCAACGGGATTGCCGTTCGTGTCACTGACGGAGTGATCACCGGTACCGCATCGGTACCCTCGAGTATTATCATTTGCGACTCCGGTTATAGCGCTCCCGCTCTTGATACCTTCCGCTTTGCCGATACGATCACTACCGACAAAAACGGTGAATTCACCTTTTCGGAAATTCCGTACGGCACCTACACTCTGATTGTCCGGTCTGCGGATCTCACCGGCGGATGTATTATTCCCGGCATCACCTTAGGGAACAATTATTCCGACCGGTACGACTCGGTTCCATTCGTCCCGCTGGCTGCGCTTACCATACAAACCTTCACGGCTTCAACGCCCTGCCAGAATACCGTCGTCTTCATTCGCGGAACCACCTTTAACACCATTACCGGGTATGACGGCATCGGTTCGATTACCCATATTCCCTCGGGAACCTACCGGATAGAAGCGGCGTACAGAACCGAAAAGGATCTTATACCGCAACTGCATACGTCAATCGCCAACGGCGTCGCCGTAGCAGATTCCGGTTCCCCGATACTCGTCATGCACCTTTTATTGGAAAACCCGGAGGAGTAACCGGTACGATGGCTAAAAGTGATGCACCCTCGGAAAAACCAGTTATCGATCAGCAACACAGTGCCGACCGGATATGTATCATCAACGCCGACGACGGACCGGTCTCCTTCATCCTGCACGCCACCAACTCGCTGCAGGTTGAAGCCAACGTGGATCTGATTCCCGTCGATGATACCGCCACCACGCTTGAATCACTCAAGCTCGATATGATCAACAGGACGGAAGGTACATTGAATTCCGACGTTCAGGAGATCGACAACCGGCGGGCTCTGATACGATTTACCGCCTGGGCGATTCATTCCGACCACTACAGCGGTAAAATCGGAATAGATATTTGTCAGAATGGGCAGCATTGCACAATCAGTAAACCGGCGGAATGGCTGAGGATAGTTCCGAAATACGGTACCGGACAGGCGTTCGAATGGATTACCGTGATCCACTTCTACTGTACCCCGTCAAAATCCGGGTAATGTCTCCTGACTGATGCATTCATCAGGAAAAACACGAAAAGAGAGCGGCACTACCATGATTATACGCGACTGCCTGAACAGATCCGAATCCGATTTCCTGATGACCGGGTACAACGAATTCGATTTTTACCATTCGATTTATTGACATATACTTTTTGGCGGTACACTGCGTCGCGTCTGACCGCAGCCTTGTATCCTGGCGGGTAACGAAAGGTTGGCACCCGGCATTGTCGCACGCAGTTACCGCCATGTAAATAAACCGTTCAGCGTGTATCGTTTTTTTCCGAGGGACATCCATTGGAGCCGGAAACACCTAACGAAAGCATCCACATGAATTTCATACCGGACGACCGCCCGAAAATTCTTATTGCGGACGATGACCACCGTTGCCGTCAAATGATTCAAATGTCCCTTGAAGAACTGGGATATTCCGTGGTAACCGCCGGTGACGGCATCGAAGCATTGGAAAAACTGAGGAATACCCCTTCGATCACTGTTGTCATCACCGATATCATTATGCCTGGAAAAGAAGGAATCGGTCTGATCTGTTCAATCCGGAGTGAATTTGATCATATCAGAATCATTGCCATTACCGGATCGTCTCATTTCAAGTCGATTTTTTCTCTGGCACACGATTTTGGAGCTGATATAACCCTAAAAAAGCCTTTCAAAATTGCACATCTGTGCGAAATGCTGAAGGACCTCACCACTGAAAACAAAATACTCGCTTTCCCCCCCGCGGAATAGCGAATCCCCCCGGTCGACAGGTCGGAATTGCCCGCAGGGCTGCTTGTTCTGCAACTGCGTTACGGTAATTCCATCATACATGCTTCCGAATTGATGTCGGCGAAATAATTATGAACGGTATCCGAGAACCGGCTTTGTTTATGCTATCGTAAAAGGTGTGGTCGAGGTATTGCGGTAGGTTTCCGGACTGATGCCGAGTTCCTTGAGTTTCCGCAGAAGGTTGGGGCGGTGAATCTCCGCTTCACGTGCGACCCTGCTTATATTACCGTTGTGCAACCTGAGCAGCGAAATGAAATAATCGCGTTCGAACTGTTCCTTCACTTTTGAAAACGGTTGCGGCGTATGCTCGTTTTCTTTTGCCGTACCGAGAACGGTTTCCACCATTTCGGCGGTTATCCGGTGACTGCTCTGGCTGCGGGTCACGATATACTGGAGTGTATTTTTCAGTTCGCGTATATTTCCCTGCCACCTGAAGCGCTGCAGCCGTTCAAGCGCTCCCTGCGTCAACTGCTTACCGGTGTCACACTCGGCAATGAAATGCCGCGAAAGGGCGGGAATATCCTCAGGGTGAAAACTGAGGGGTTCGGTAATGATCATGGCCCCTTTAAGTCTAAAGTAAAGATCCGCTCTGAACATGCCGGTTGCCACCATCTCCTCGAGGTTACGGTTGGTGGCGCTGAGAATCCGGATATTCACCTTCATCGGATGCACCTCGCCGATCCGTATGAACTCCCCGGTATCGAGCACCCTGAGCAGCTTCGCCTGCACCGCCAGTGAAAGCTCTCCGATTTCATCCAGAAAGAGCGTGGAACGGTCGGCGCATTCCAGAATACCGTGTTTCGATGTCCTCGCATCGGTAAATGCGCCCTTGGCGAACCCGAAAAATTCCGATTCCTCAAGATGGTGCGGTATCGCGGCGCAGTTGATGGTCACCATCCGTTCCGACGACCGATTGCCGTTCTGATGAATCGCTTTCGCGATGATTTCCTTCCCGGTTCCCGAAGGACCGTGAATCAGTACCGGAAAATCACCTTCAGCCATAATACGGATCGTTTTCCGGAGCCGGTTGAGGTAGGGAGAGGAGCCGATCAAACCGAGCGTGTTTTCGCCGGAAAGATCCTCCGCATCGTCGGTATCGGCCGCTATCTTCAGTTTTCGTTCTTCCATCGCCCGGATCACCGCGTATTTGAGTTGCTGCGGAGTGAACGGCTTCACGAGAAATGTACTGATATCCAGTGCCATCATGTCACGCACCCTTTTTTCATCGGGAAATCCGGTAAGCACCACAATGGCGGTATGCGAACAGATCGATCGGCAGTGTTCGATAATTTCCAGCCCATCGCCATCGGGCAGATTGAGGTCGGTAACCAGAAGGTCGGGAGATGACGTATCGAGCAGTTGGCGGGCCGAAAGCACCGATACCGCGGAAGTTATCCGTATGTTTTCCATTTCAAGAATAGCAGTGATGATATCGACCATGGCGGGATCATCATCGACAACGAGTGCGGCACTTTGACTGAGTGGTATGGTCATACGATGCAATTGGATGAGATGAAATCGATACAATGATTTTTTCAATTGTACCACAGCGAGGAGGGATTGGTCAAGCGAAACCGGAAAACGACCTGCAATGTCCGTTTCCCCGGAAAGCGAATCAGGTGGTTCCGGCGGAATCGGCGCACTGCTGTTCCAGGTAATTCTCCACCTTTTCTGCAACCCGGCGTACATCGGGATTGTCCGGCAGCAAACGCACGATGGAGGATATATAGCCGCGATGCTTAACACATTTGAAACTATGGGGAAAATTGAGATCAAATACCCAGCCGAGCTGAATCAACTTGAAATCATTGATGGATCTGATGAGGTCAAACGGAACCGTCTCCCCTGCCATGATGAGCGCGCATACTTCGGGTGAGACATCGACACCTTCCGGAATCCCGACCTCGACTGTTTCGCTGCGACCGGGATCCGGATTCACGTAATGATCGAGCACGATTTTGTAGATATCAAGTTTATCGGCATCGCGAAGAAGGCGACAGAACAGCTTCTGCCGTTCGTTGATCCATTCCGGAACTGCAATGGCATTATGATACTTTATGGCCGTGATTACCGTATCGGCATCCTCGCTGCAGAGCCCGTCGGTCAGACGGTTCCGGGAGATGATCATCATAGCAAAATCAGCGTGATTTACCGATTTTTTATCGGCAAAGGTACCGAAAATCCGGAACTGCTCGAAACGGGCGACATCGTGGAGCAGCGCCGCGATCTCCGCCAGTGCCGTAGCATCGGTACTCAAACGGAGGCTCGCACAGAGGTCGGAAGTCTCCTTGACGACCCGCATGGTATGGTCGTATTTCAGGTTTACCGCATCCTCGAGATGCGGGTCACCGGAGCGGTAGGATCGGGTGTAGTCGTTGTACCATGTTTTTACGGAATCGAATACCGGGTGCACGTTGCTTTTTCTGATTTCTCCGCCATCACTCACTCTGAAAATACCCGTACCTTCCCGAAAACTCCGTCATACCCGCCATTTAAAACGACATTCCCGTTTCTCATCCGCCCGATTCCTTCGGCCAGACGACCGTCATATGAACTGAGATCCTCCACCGGTATATCCATCAGAACGGCAAACTCCGACCCGAACCGTTGCAGCAGTGCTTCATAATGAGTGGTAACTTTTTTGCTCTGCTCCCGGATTCCGAGCCATTCGGCAATGATACTTTTCAACCCTGTTTGAGAGATAAACGTCGGATTTCCGGTGTTTTTTTTAAGGGAAGGACGGTCGGCAAGCTCGTTCACCCGGTTGAGAACTCCCACGGTTACCGGTTTTCCGCAGACACTGCACATACGATGATGGCGGACGGTCTCTTCCGGTTCCCAACAGATGTCGCATGCACGATGGCCGTCGAGGTGATATTTGCCTTCCTCCGGAAAATATTCGATCGTACCGAGAAATCCGACGGCAGGATTTTTCAAGGCATCCATAATGGCCTGATATGAACATTCCGTGTCGAAAAGATTCGCCTCCCGGCCCAGTTTTTCCGGTGAATGCGCATCGGAATTGGAGATCAGCGTGTACCGGTCGAGGAACGAACAGCGCCGGTTCATGGGCGGATCCGATGAGAGTCCTGTTTCGAGTGCGAAAATATAATCGGTGAGATCCCGGTAACAGGCGGTAATCGAATCAAATCCTGATTTTGAACCGAGTACCGAAAACCATGGTGTCCAGATATGTGCGGGAATCAGGCACGCCGCCTGATCAGCTTCAAGCACCATTTCAAGAAGATCCCGGGAATCAAGACCGAGGATGGGCCGACCGTCGGAGGTAATGTTACCGATAGCACCCAGTTTTTTCTGCAGCCGCTCAAATGCCTCAAACGACGGTGCCATAACGATATTATGCACCTTGCGCACGGTGCCGCCGTACCGGTAGATACAGCTGATCTCGGCGGTGAGCATGAATGAAACCGGCTCCGGCGCAAACGCACCGGCTTCGGGCAGCACGACGTTTTTTTTCGCTCTGAAAAGTCCGTTGCCTTCGGAGCGCACCTGCGACCTGATCTCGGCAAGCCAGCCGGGGTGCGCCGCATCACCGGTTCCCACCACCTGGATACCTTTTTTTCTTCCCCAGAGATCAAGATAGGGTATGGTCAGCAATCTGCTCGTGGCGATTGAAAAATGTGAATGAATATGCAGATCAGCGATAAATTTCATATAAATTCCGTTCCTCTGCTACTGCGGTATATTATTGACTGTTGCGTAATCAGTTTTTGTTCAGAATAACCTACTTTTCAGGTCTTCGATCAGGACACCCCCTAAATCCCCCGCAGGGGGACTTCTGAAAAGGTGCCCCCTGCGGGGGAACCTACGGAGGAGCGACAGAAGGCAGGAAACAAGCGGCTCTCCTTTATTGTACCGAAGTAGAAATAATTCGCCGGATTCAATCTTACCGTGCGTCTGCTCCGGCACTTATCACCGAAAACGTTACACCGGAATAATATGCCTGCAAAATAGTCTGGAAATCCTGCCCCGCCTGAGCCCGGCCGATCGCTCCCATCTGGCACATGCCGACGCCGTGACCATACCCTTTACCGGTGATTTTTATTACCGACCGGCCTGATGGTACCACCGAGAAATTCGCGCTTCGGAGAATGGGATGCCCGGCGATTCCCCGCCGGATAATAAATCGGACCTGATCACCACCGCACTCCTGTGCCCATCCGCTTCCCGTTATCGTCAGCCGGGATACCCTGCCGCATGGAAACCGGTCATCGACGCTGATACTGTTCACCACGCCCTTAAAGTGCTTCGAGAATTGCCGCTGAAGGTTGGAAACCACAATTGCCGAAAACTGTTTCCACGGCCATGATTCCTCCCACGTAAAGTATGCCGAAGCACGGCACCAGGCCTTTCCGGAGCCGTCCAGATCCGAAACGGAACGAAGATACGGCTCCGCCGGTTTCCTCCACACCTGATGCACATCGGAGGTAGTACCGCCGCAGGTCGAGTGATAATACGCCAGAATAATACTGTCACCATAGGTCAGAATGGTATTCCGTGTCGCCTTGATCGCCTTATCGGCTTCGCGATATTCAACGTCGACACCACCGTACACCTGATCCGCAACCGTAGCCACCAGATCGAACGGTTGCTCCTTTCTTTCGATAATTCTCCGGTAGGTGTAGGTTCGAGCGGCAACCGCCTGAGCCTTGAGCGCTTCGATTTCCTCCGGTGAATGTCTGCCGAGTTCCAGCGGTACCACTCCCCGGAGATACTCCTCCACCTCGAGATAGTTGACGGCCGTGAATGTTCCCGGCTTCCCGGAGGTTACAATGAGTGCTCCCCGGTAGGTGTTATCCCCGATTTCAATGAAATTGTATGCCTGGTCCGACAGGAGTGTACAGGGAAGAGCCGCTTCAACCGGCCGGAATCCCGCTGTGAGACGGATTCGATTACCTTTTCGCGCTTCGATCAGCATTCTGCCCCGATACCCGTCTGAATACGGTTGCCGGGCGGTGTGCAGACGAACAGCACCCACGGAGTACACCACCAGTCGTCCGGTATTCTGTACAAGCGCCACCCGGACCCTGTTGGTGGGAACGGAAAACGGTTCGCTTCGACGGGAAGCAGTCGTTATTGCCGATCCAGGTATACTGTCGGATTCAGCAATTTCGTCGGGAAGGGAAATCGATGCATCGAATGCATCGGCAAAATTGATTTCTTTAACGGAATCGACGGAAGCCGGCGAAGGTGCTGCTGTTGTGGTATCGGTTCCATGCTGTTGCAGCGAAGGAGGGTTCGCCCTGATCCACGGAGTGGAACAGGAGATAAAAACAGGGATAATCAGAAGTGCCGCGAGATACCGGCAACATTTTTTATCCGTTAACACTTCCCGTTTTCGCCAGTTTTTTGAGTTTTCCACTGACCATCGTCCGTTGGAGTGCGGAAACATGATCGACGAACAGTATGCCGTTAAGATGATCGATTTCATGCTGCAGAGCCCGGGCAAGCAACCCCGAAGCATCCCTGATACTGAACGGTTTACCGTACTGATCGACTGCTTCGACCGATACCTGTGCCGGTCGTTTCACCGGGAGCGTGATGCCGGGAAGACTCAGACAGCCTTCGTCGCTTTCCACAATTTCTTCAGATTTCGCGGTAATAACCGGATTGATAAGTACCAGCGGGGGCTGTTCTCCACCGGTGGTATCAATCACCGCCACCTGCCGTGCCATGCCGACCTGATTGGCCGCCAGACCAACCCCGTCCGCTTCGAGCATCGTCTCAGTCATCTCGTCCACGAATTTCCCGAGCTTCTCATCAAACACCTCCACCTGGGAAGCGGTCTTTCGCAGCACGGGATCACCATATATTCTTACCGACATCATGCAGACTTCTTATCCTCCGCGGGTGTCTCGGCCTGTTTTTCGGTTCCATCCTTGTTTACAATCTGTGTTACGGCACTCTTGGTAAATTCAACAACAGTGTTTTCGGCGATTTTGACCATAATGGTTGAGTCCTTAACATTACCAACCGTGCCGAGTATACCGGAAGAGGTGATGACCCGATCACCTTTTTTCATCGTCGAGAGCATCGCCTGGCGATCTTTCTGCTTCTTCTGTTCAGGCCGGATCATAAGAAAGTAAACGACCGCAAACATTATGAGCATCATCGGGAGCAGACTGGCGATACCGCCGCTGGAACTCGGTGCCGCTTTTGATGCTTCCTGTGCGAAAACCATACCTGCCGATGCCGTTGCGGCAATCCATAGCGAAATCTGAGTAAAGGTGCGGTTCATGAATAGCCCTCTCTAACGTTACTGTGTTTTTCGGTCATTGAAAATTGTATAAGTGCTAAATATACATATTGGAAGTGCCGGTATCCGGATCAAATGATCGGGTATGAATGCGTAGGGACGGGTTTCAAACCCGCCCCTACATAACCGTCTGTATTATCAGCTCGTACCCGAATCTCCGGATGAAATTATATACGCTGGATTCCCCAAGCGATCCGGTGATCATTTCCTGGAATTACGCATCCTGCAGTAGCAGAGTGATGATGTATTCCAATCCTGTCCGATATCAGCTTCGATCTGCAGGTCCTCCATGATTATCCCGTCGGCGATGGTGATAACACGGTCGCAGGCTGCAGCGATCTGGTGATCGTGAGTAACGATGATAAAGGTGGTCGAAAGTTCTCGATTTATCTCCCGAAGCAGCTCAAGGATGTCGCCGCTCGCATCGCTGTCGAGGTTACCGGTCGGTTCATCGGCAAG